>JAEYUU010000089.1 GCA_023429545.1 Verrucomicrobiota bacterium | reverse complement strand
GCCAACCGTTCGCGCAAATCAGCAGTCCGTACACCCTGCTCCAGACACCGGCATTCATGAAAAGACCCACGCGTGGCTTCAGGAGTTTTTCTAGAAAATGGAAAAACTTCTGCGCCGCGCCCAGCATCCGGTCCACCGTCTTTGGCGAAAGGGTCCGGTTCAGTAGTCTTTCCGGAAGCGCGGAGCCAAAGGCAAAGGCGAGCCGGAACCCGATCACGGCGGCGATGTAGCCGAAGAGCATGGAAGCCCCGGGGATGGGCAACGGCACACAAACGGGTAGGCATACCAGGATTGCCAGGAAGAGATGGGCGTTGTCGCCCAGTTCCTCCACCATCCTTCCCAGGGTCATGGCCTGACCCTGGTGGGCCTTGCGGAACGCCTCCATCTGGGATGCCAGATTTGTCCCCGGCTGATCTTCGCTTTCCGGGGGCGCGCTGCTGGGGATGGTGGCGCGATTCATGGACATGCCGTGAGCTTTCCAGCTATTGGCACCGAATGCCAGCATGGTCTTTATTCATTCGCCGCCGCCCGGGCGCACTGCGTCAGTACACATAGGCGAACTCGTTCGAGTTCAGCAGCACGAGGCATACCTCGGCCAGTCCGCGTGTGCCGGCGTCCACATCGGCCATCTTCTTGTCCGGCACAAAGTTGTCATACACATGCAGCTTCTCGGTGAAGCTGAATTTCTCCCCGGTGTTTTCCTCCACCGCCTCGCGAACCACCTCCCTCGGGCGCGAGCTTGGAGGCAATGATGTGGTGGCATGCTTTGCCGACATCCGCTCCCAATGAGCCAGCAGCACCGCGAGACGTCCCTCGTCCGGCGTGGCGCCCGTGGTGAGCACGCAGGCGCGTTGCAGTGCGGCCTTCTGAACACCGCCGGCCTCACGCAGCACGCGCGACGCCAGCGCCACGGCGCGGTCATAGGTGGCTTCGCTGTTGAAAAGACTGAAGACCTGCGGTGTCACATTGCTCGCATCCCGCGCCTCGCACGAGAACTCCGGTGAAGGCTCGTTGAAGACTTCCATGAACGGATCCGCCAGTCCGCGAATCTTCAGCACGTAGATGCTGCGGCGATGGCGCTGCTGGGGCAGGGGATTGGGCTGCCAGGCCGCGGCGAAGGTGCCCATCACTTGGCGTGGCTGTAGCGCTGCTTCCAGGTTGATCTCCGGTCTAACTGGAATGCCGCCCATCACAGGATTTAGTTCGCCGGATGCGGCCAGCATGCTGTCGCGCAGTTCCTCCGCACGCAGCCGTCTTGGGGTGAAGACGGCATAGCTCACGCCCTCGGAATCGCTTTTGGCAAGCGCCTCGCGATCCGGATGCTGCGCGCTGCGGCGATACACCTCGCTCGACATGATGAGTCGATGCATCGTCTTCACGGACCACCCGCGCGCCACGAACTCTCCAGCGAGCCAGTCGAGCAACTCGGGATGGGTGGGCTTCTTGCCCGTGCCGCCGAAGTTGTTCGGATTGCCTGCCAGCGCCTTGCCGAAATGGCATTGCCAGATGCGGTTCACCATCGTGCGTGAGGTGAGCGCATTCTGTGGCGACGCTATCCACTTCGCCAGCGCCAGCCTCCTGCCTGTGATCTCCTCAGGAATCTCGGCACGGTGTCCCCAGGACTCCGCCGCTGCGGAAAGCACTCCGGGTGCCACCTTGGTAGTCGGTGAAAAGGGGTCCCCGCCTCCGAGGATGCTCGTCTCCTCCAATTCCCCAGCCGTCATGCGATCGGGTGGCATGCGCAGTGGTGACGACACAGACTTCATATCCGGCGTGCGACCGCTGTATACGCTGAAAGCGATCGGCTGGTACCGCTCCGTCTCCCATTTCAGGCGCTCCAGGCCTTTGCGCGCCACGCGGTCCATGCCGTACTCTTCCGTGTTGAAGCCGGCATGACGTGGCGGCACCTGTTCTTCGGGAATGCCCTGCTGCATCAGCCTGTTGCGTGCCTCATCATACCCGCCACGCTGCTTCTTTCCTTTTCCCGCCTTGCCCGTCTGGGGTCGGGGCTTGCTCACTTCCTCCAGGGCCTTTTCAAAGGGCGCCGGATCCAGCTTTTTCTCCGCATACCACCGGCGAGCCGCTGCCACCGATTTCTCGCTCAGCCGTGCCAGTGTCGCGAGGTGCTCATGCTCGCGCTGACGCAATGCCTGGATTTCCTCAAACCCCTGGACGTTCTCCGTTGAAAGAAACGATGCGGGACGCTCCACGAGTTGCGTCGTGGAAAAGCACGCCTGTATCGCATAGTAGTCGCGCGTGGGAATGGGGTCGAACTTGTGGTCATGGCACCGTGCGCACTGGAGCGTGTGGCCCATGAAGGTCTGACCCACGATGTCCGTCACATCATCAAGGAAGCGTTGGCGTGCCACCTTCGCCACCTCCATGCCGGTGAGCTCCCACGGACCCATGCGCAAGAATCCGGGGGCAATCAACAGCTCGGATGCCGCAGGGCCGGTCGTTTCATCCTTCGCCTGCTCTGCCATCTCATCTCCGGCCACCTGCTCCAGGATGAACTGGTCGTACGGCTTGTCCGCGTTGAACGCGCGGATCACATAATCGCGATACCGCCACGCATTGCCGCGCTCGTAGTCGTTGGCAAAGCCGGAGGAGTCCGCGTATCGCGCCACATCCAGCCAGTGCCGGCCCCAGTGCTCACCATAGTGAGGGTTCGCCAGCAGGCGTTCCACCACCTTGGCAAAGGCCTCCCTCTCCGGCAGCGGATCCTTTGCAAATGCCTCGATCTCTTCCGGTGTGGGTGGCAGTCCCAGCAGATCATAAGTCGCCCGACGAATCAGCGTCCTGCGATCAGCAGCCGGCGCTGCCGTGACCCCCATCGTACTCATCTTCGCATTGATGAAGGCATCAACAGGATGCGCCCCGCGCGCTTGCCCATCTTCCCGATTTGAGGTTTTGAGCGGCTGGTACGCCCACAGATCCTCCGCCTTGTAGCGTCGGTTCGTCCAGTCTGATGAGAGCCCGCCGCTCGTTTTCATGGGCACGCCCTCCGCGGAGTCCCATGCGCTCTTCTGCAATTGAGCCAGCTTCTTCTCATCCGGCCAGGGCGCACCATCGGCGATCCACTTCCGCACGACTTCAATCTGCTCCGCGGTCAGCTTGTCATTCTCCTTGGGCGGCATGGCGAGATCCTCATCCTCGCGCTTCACCACGGTCATGAGCAGGCTCTTGTCCGGCTCGTTGGGCACGAAGACGGCCTCACCGCTGTCTCCGCCGCCCAGCATGAGCTCGCGCGTGCGCATATCCAGGCCGCCCTTGATCTTCTTGGGGTCATCCCCATGGCAGGCAAGGCACTTCTCCTTGAAGAGGGGCAGCACCTTCTGCGCATAGTGACGCTCTGCTTCCTCGGTGACTGCCGCGCTGGCAGGCAGCGCCAAGCCGAGGACGGTGGCATAGAAAAGGATGGCCGTGGATCTCACAATCATGGCTGGCAGAAGTCCGTTGCCCTGAGAACGAAGGCGACGCCGCGATCATTCACTGCGGCTTGCCCATCTCAAACATCTCACGAATGGCTGCCGCATCGAGCGCCACGCTGTAAATGAGGAATTCATCCAGGCATCCGTTGAGATTTCGCACAGGGAATTGATGACCCTTGGTCGGCAGGCCCCAGTTGCCCATCTCACAGGCGCCGTACACGATTTTCCGGCCCGGCTGGTACAGCGGGGAGATCTCGCGGCTCACTTCGCGGCCATCCACATACTGCACCGCCTCGCCACTGCAGTTGTCATACGTCACCACGA
>JAEYUU010000086.1 GCA_023429545.1 Verrucomicrobiota bacterium | reverse complement strand
ACTGTGCACCTCCACCGCGGGAAGTCTGGGGTCGAGAACCACGTTTTCACCGGGCTTCGCATTCCTAATTCTGTACCCGGGAGTCAGCGGATCCGTGTAGCCCACGAAAGCGACGGTGTTGCGGGGATTGGGCAGAAACTGCCGGGCAAACTGGTTGGAGGTGGTGCCCTCACTCATCATGCCGCTGGACAGGGCGTAGATGGTCTGCGGGTTGTAGGTGATTTCTTTCCTGCGCTTGCGCGGGGCCACCAGGGTGCGCATGTCCTCCAGGATGCGGAAGCCCTCGTAGTGGCGCCGCGTCTTGTGTGCGTACTGGTCATACATGACAGTGACCTTGGTGCTCAGACCGCCAATCACCACGGGCGCGGGCGGAATCAGGTCCAGCTCGGCCAGTTCATGCATCATGACGAGCACCTCCTGGGACTTGCCCAGGGCAAACACGGGAATGAGCACGGCGCCACTGGCTTGGAAGGTCTCACGAATCGCCCTGCCGAGGCGTTCCTTTTCCGTGCGCCGGGTGAACTCCTCGGGACGCTGGTAGTCACCCCGCGTGGTCTCGATGATGAGGGCATCCACTCCCTGGGTGGGGAAATCAGCGCCCTTCGTGATCGTCTGGGACTCGAAATTCACATCGCCGGAATAGAAGAGAGTCTTCCCCCCGTGGCGCAGCATGACGCCCACGGAGCCCATGATGTGGCCTGCATCGAAGAAGGTGCACTCCACATCCGTGCCCGGAAGGATGAAAGGCTTGCGCAGATCACGGTAGTTCCACATCGGCACGATGGCGTCGATTTCCTTGTGGGTGAAAAGCGGGTACTCATGAATCTGCAACTCGTCCCGCTGGCTGGACATCACGTTCACCGAATTGTGCAGCATGCCGGCGGTGAGTTCACCGGTGGGCTCTGTCATGAAGACCGGGGTCTTCGGGTGCTGCCGCTGTAGCACGGGCAGCGCGCCGATGTGATCATGGTGCGCATGCGTGATGATGATGGCATCCACGCTGCCGTACGGCACGGAGTTGAAATTGGGGAGGGAATCCAGGCCTTTCTCACGAGGGTGCGCCCCGGCATCCAGGATGATACGGCTGCCACCTGCTTCAATCAGGTAGGAGTTCGCGCCGATTTCTTTGCGGCGCAGCAAACTGCGGAATGTCATGTGAATGAGGTCTGGCTGAAAATCGCGCCACGGCGCGAGCCTGTTCCCCTACGGGAGAAAATGGGTCTTTGCAAGGCGGAGCTGATAGGCGGGCATCTGCCGGTGCCTGCACCCAATTTCGAGTCCTTGAGGCCACGGCTTCGCGGTGGCTCCATCTTCTCAAAAGACGGTGGTCGAGAATGAGACAACCAGTAGTGGAGGTATGTTCATCAGCCCGCCCGCAAAGCGCATGGTCGTCAGGCTAAGAATGTCACGGTGATTGAAACATTTCGTAACTTCGCAATCACAATGCCGGGTCCCTACCGCGCTTCAGCTCTTCCGCTTCCTCTTGTCCAGCATGCGAAAATCCTGGTCACCCACCGCGAGCAACGTATCCGGGTCAATGCTGTGCATGAGGAAGACATTCGCCCCGATGGTGCTGCGCGCGCCGATGGTGGTATCTCCGCCGAGCACGGTCACATTGGGATAGATGGTGACGTTGTCCTCCACATTGGGATGGCGCTTGATGCCTTTGACGGGGTTGCCCTTTTCGTCCTTGGCAAAGCTGCGCGCCCCGAGGGTGACGCCGTGATAGAGCTTCACGCGATTGCCGATGACGCAGGTCTCGCCGATGACGACGCCCGTGCCGTGGTCGATGAAGAAATGCGTGCCGATCTGCGCGCCGGGATGCATGTCGATGCCGGTGCGGCTGTGCGCCCATTCCGTCATCATACGCGGGATGAGCGGCACTCCCATCTTGTGGAGCTGGTGAGCGGCCCGTTGGACGGCGATGGCCTCCAGGCCGGGATAGGCCAGGATGATCTCCTCATAGCTGCGCGCGGCGGGGTCGCCCTCATAGGCGGCTTCCACGTCCGTCTGCAGCAGGCGGCGGACTTCAGGCAGGGTGGCCAGGAACTTGCAGCAGAGGTCCTGGGCCTGCGCCTGGCTGCCGGATTCACTGCCATTCTTGTAGCGCAGGCTGTGGCCGATCTCCTCACTCAGGCGTGAGCGTACGTTGGCCACGAGTTCATTGACCACCAGGGGCAGCTCTTCAACCGAGACCGCCTCCTCCGAGAAGAACCCGGGAAAGAGGAGGTGCAGGAGGTCATCGCACAGGGTCTCGATGACATGCTTCGACGGCAGATTCGCACAGTCGAGATGATTGATGCCACCGATTTCCTGGTAGGACTTGAGCAGTCCCGTGACGATTTCTTCCTGACGGCAATCCATGGAGCGTGTGATGCGGTTCGCCGGTGGCCGGAGCCAGCGGGGTGGGCAATCTACCGCAGGCAGCCGGTTCGGCACTGAAAATTTACGCCTGCACAAACTTGCCCGGATTCAGAATACCGAGGGGATCCAGAGCGGCCTTGAGCCGTCGATGGGCAGACAACGCACCCTCGCCCACGGCCGCGGGGAACCAGCGCTGCTTCGCGATGCCAATGCCGTGCTCGCCCGTGATGGCGCCGCCCAGCTCCAGCACCTTGTGGAAGAGCCTGTCCAGGGCCACCTCCGCACGCTCGCTCTGCAATGGGTCGTTCATGTCCGCGACCATAATGTTCACATGGATGTTCCCATCCCCGGCATGGCCGAAACAGGCCACGGGAAAACCGCTCTCCTGCTGGAGCAGCTCGGCGAAGGTGACGAGTTCCACCAACTTCCCGCGGGGGACCACGATGTCCTCGTTGAGCTTGGTGAGGCCGGTGGCGCGGAGGCTGTAGGAGAACTCTCGACGCAGCTTCCAGAATTTTTCGCACTCGGCATCGCCCACCGCCGTGGTGACTTCCAGAGCGCCAAGCGAGGCGAGCAGGGCGCGGAGGTTCTCCATTTCCAGCGGCACGGCTTCCGGCTGGCCATCCACTTCCACGATGAGGTGGGCATCACCGGCGGGCACCCCTTCGCCCAGATAGTTGCGCGCGGCCTGCAGCGTGAAACGGTCGCTGATTTCCAACGCGGAAGGCAGGTGACCACTGCCAAGGATGCGCTGCACCGCCGTGGCGGCCTCCGCGAAGCTGGCAAAGCCCGCGCCGACCATGGCACGCAGGGGCGGATGGGGAATGAGGCGCAACGTGATCTCGGTCACGATACCGAGCATGCCCTCACTGCCGACGAAGAGGCCGATGAGATCGAAGCCCGTCTTGTTCTTGTGGCAGCGCCCGCCGGCACGCAGCACGGTGCCATCCGCCAGTACCGCCTCCAGCCCGATGACATACTGGCGCGTGACGCCGTACTTCAGGCAGCGCGGACCGCCGGCATTCGTGGCGATGTTCCCGCCCAGGGAACACTCGCGAAGGCTGGCGGGATCTGGTGGGTAAAACCATCCCTGCACCCGTGCGGCATCCTGCAGATCTCCGGTAATGACCCCCGGTTGCACCACGGCGAGGCCATCGGCGGTGTTCAGCTCCAGGATCTGATTCATGCGCGCCAGCGAGAGGGCGATGCCTCCCTGCAGCGGCACGCACCCACCCACATAGCCCACTCCCGAACCGCGCGGAGTGACAGGGATGCGATGCTCCGTGGCGAACTTCATGAGCGCGCTGACCTGCGCCGTGCTCTCCGCAAACACCACCACCTCAGGCATGCTGGAGGCGAACCATTTGTCCGTGCTGTGCACCGCCAGCGTGCCCTCCTCCGTGGAGACGCAGGAGGGGCCGAGCAACGCGGTGAGATCAGGGAGCCAGGCTGGCTGGGGCAAGGACATGTCATTCCC
>JAEYUU010000033.1 GCA_023429545.1 Verrucomicrobiota bacterium | reverse complement strand
ATGAGGTGAATCCTCCCATGCCGAGAACGGCGGCGGTCTGGTGCTTGCGGATGAGGTCCTTGCACCGCTTGAGCCCGCTCCACACGCCCATCATGAAGCCGGCCATCTTCGGTGACCATGGCTTGGGCATGGCGAGGAAGGGCATCTTCTCAAAGGTGAGCTTGCTGTGGCCGCTCGCGGCGAGGGCATCAATCTTCTTCTCGCTGATGAGCAATGTCACCTCATGGCCGCGTGATTGCAGGATTTCCGCGACGGCGATGCCGGGGAAAAGGTGACCTCCGGTACCTCCGCAGGCGATGAGGAAATGCCTCTTCCCGGCAGGCTTGGCCTCTTGGGGAGGGTCATGCTGCTTCTGCCTCTGCTCCACCGGCGGCCTGCCATGCGAGGCCGGCTGGTTCGTCTGCTTCTGCTGCTTGTGGTGCTGAGGGTTGTGGCGTTGCTGCTTGTTCTTCTTTCGCGGATTCTTCATCGAGCAGAAAGGGTTGGCCCTGCGCTGGAACCGGCCCCGGGGGCAAAAGGGAGCCGGCAGGCGGGCGATTTGGGAATGGGCTGCGAGAGTGGATTTGGATGGAGTTCAACCCAGGAACACGAAGTCCGGGAAGCGCGAAGGGCGATGATGACCGCAAAGCGATACACCTGTGACGGGATCTTCCTTGCGGCATATGAACCTTCACCATGGAAAGTTTTTCCAACATCCTGAAAAGAACCGGATCTGCTGCCGGATGATGCCGGGCGCAATGGACTGAAACCCGCATCAGGGAGCGGGCCGCGGTCGTCACTTTTAATGCGCTCCATGGGTGGCGGGTCTCATACCGCCCCGGCGCGTATCCAGCAAGTCCTTCCTTGATACCGATCGGGAGGACTTCCGGTGAATGGCCACGAGAATGCCGACGCTGATCATCGCGAAGAGGAGATTGGTGCCACCATAGCTGACGAATGGCAGCGGCAGCCCCTTGTTGGGTAGCAGGGCGGTGGTGACGCCCATGTTGATGAGGGCCTCAAGGGCCAGGGTGACGGTAATGCCGAAGGCGACCAATCGCATGAAGCGGGTGGGCGCGCCATGCGCAATGATCATGCCCGCCACCAGGACACTGATGAACAGTCCCACAATCAGCAAGGTGCCGTAGAGGCCATGCTCTTCACCGACGTTTGGGAAAATGAAATCCGTTTCCGACTCCGGAAGAAAGCCGCGCTTCAGGCGACCATCCCCTGCACCCACACCTTCATATGAACCGCTTCCCAGGGCCATGAGGGCGCGCCATTGCTGAAGGCCGATTTCGTCCTTGTACTTCTCGAGATCGAGGAAAGCCAGGATTCGCGCCACGCGGTTTGGCGTGAGGCGGATGGCCAGACCCAGCGCCCCGCCGGCGGCAAGCACCACGGCGGAAAGGTAATACCACCGCGTGCCAGCCACATACATGAGTGACACACCCACGGCAGTAACAAGGGCAGCCGTGCCGAGATCCACTTCACCAGCGATCAGCAGCACGGTGAGCACTAGCAGGCATCCGGGCTTTACAAATCCGCCCACAAACTCGCGTGTCAGCGGTTCATAACGCGCGAACCACCCAGCCAGCACGATGATGATGGCAAGCTTCGCCACTTCCGACGGTTGAAAGCTCGGTCGATCCAGTCCGAAAGAATGCAGGCTCACCCAGCGGCGGGCGCCGTTGATCTCCTTGGCGAAGAAAGGCACATAACACAGGGCTAGGCCCACGAGGGAGATGCCAAAAATCCACCAGCGGTATTCATACAGTTTCTCGGGATTCAGGAACGCAACCACACTCGCCACGATGATCGCCAGTCCAAGCCAGGTGGCCTGGTTCTGCATCGTGGCGTAGGTCTGCTTGCCCCCTTCCTCGAGATAGTATCCCGTGCTGGCCAGCATCACGATGCCAAACGCCGAGAGCAGGCTCACGGCGAAAAGCAGGATGTAAAGACTGGCGCGGTGCATGAATGGAGAATCAGTGGCTGACGGAACGAGCAAGCAGTGGATCAGCAGGCAGACTCCGGGGAAACTGGACGACTCGCGGTGGGACTGATTACTGTTTCGGCGGAACCTTCAGCACGGTGCCGATTTTGAGCTTGCTGGCATCCTTCACCCCATTGTGCCTCATCAGTTGGTCAGGAGTAACGCCGTATTTGCGGGCGATGGCATAGGGGGTCTCGCCTGCTTTTACAGTGTGGGCGATTTCCTTGCCCGGCTTGGCGGCTGCAGGTTTTGCGGCTGCAGGCTTCGCCTCAGCGGGCTTGGCCGTGGCTGGCTTTGCCACGGCGGGCGCAGGTGCCGGGGTTTTTTTCGGCTCAGCAACCTTCGCGATGGGCTTGGGCTCGGCAACTCTTCCGGGAGCGGGCTTCGCTTCGGCTGGCCTGGCGGCAGGCGGTGAGTCCTCGACATTCCGCTTCGCGGGCTTGGGTTCCTCGGGAAGCTTGTCCTCCATTTTGGGGCGTATTTGCGCCACGGCCTCAGTCCTCTCCGGGGGTGCATCCTGAATGGCCATCTTGGAGGTCTGCGCTGCCGCCTTGGTGTCGCTCGTTTGGGGGTCGACGGCACGGAAGGTCTCCATCACTCCGGGACGGGTGGTGTTTTGCACTGCCACCACCACTTCCTGCGGAGCGGGTCCTGGCTGCGGCACCTGCGGCGTAGCCACGGGCCTGGCCTGCGGCGGGGCACGGTCCGGCACGAGCAGCTTTTTCCCGACAGAAATCGAATTGCCGCGATCCAATCCATTCAGCAGCACGATTTCATCCTGCGTGGCGCCTGTCTTGTCTGCGATGGTCTTGAGGGAATCACCCGTGGCCACCACGTACTCCACCGTCTTGCCCTGTACCGCGGGCAGGGGCGTGGATTTGCCGGTGTCAGCCGACCGTTTCACCGGAGCCGTGGAATCTGCAAATGCGGGCTTGGGCCGTTCCGCCACAAGGTTGTAGAGAACGACGGCTCCAATAAAGAAAGCATGAAGCAGCAGGAGGAAGATGAAGATGCGGCTGGCGTTTCCACTTTTCTTTTCGTCTTCGAGCATATCTGCATCAGTCGCATCCGTGGCGACGTAGTGCCGCCAGAATGTGTCAGAGTTGAAGTTTTTGGGGGTCTTGGGAGTCGTCTTGGGTTTCATGACTGGATCTCCTTCGTAGGGGTTGGTTGCTGGGTGCTGGAAAGGTTGAGTACGGCATCGCGGAACACATTTCCACGCTCCACGTAGCCGCTGAACATATCAAAAGATGAGGTGCCCGGGCTGAAGACGATGCTCTGCCCTGGCTTGGCCATTTCGGTAGCGGCGGCCACGGCATTTTGTACGGTGACAACGCGCCGGCATGGCACGAGGTCAGAAAATTGCGCGGCGAGTTTGTCCCCGATTTCGCCCAAGGCGACCAGGGCGCTCACCTTCTCCTGAAGGAGCGGGCGGAAGGGCGTGTAGTCAAGCCCCTTCTCCTTGCCGCCGACGATCAGCACCACAGGATCATCCTGGGATTTCAGACAGGTCTCCAGCGCATGAAGGTTCGTGGCCTTGGAGTCATTGATGTAGCGGTGGCCGTTCACCACCGCTACAAGCTCACAGCGATGCCGCGCGGGTTCGTATCCCGAGAGCGCAGGCACCATGTCCTCGAACTTCAATCCCAAGGCCCAGCCGGCGCCGAGGGCAGCCATCTGGTTTTCCACGTTGTGACGCTCACGCAACGGCAGATCGGAGACCTGGGCGATGCGCTGGCCGCGGAAAAGGACGCTGTCATTCACAAGCTGGAAATCCGCATCGACACCGGCGTCCGTGGTGAAGGTGATCACCTTGGGCTTCAATTCGCCCAGCGGCTCCCCTGCGCGGATCACCGCATAGTCATCCGGCGTCATGTAGTCGAAGATGTGCTTCTTTGCGGCGAAGTAGGCCTCATTGTCCGGATAACGATCGAGATGATCCGGTGCGAAGTTGAGCCAGAGCGCGACCGTGGGGCGGAAGCTGGTGATGGTCTCCACCTGGAAGGAACTGACCTCGACGGTGAGTACATCATACTTGGCGCCGCTCACGGCGACCTCACTGAGCGCATGGCCGTAGTTGCCACAGGCGATGGTGCGCCGGCCGCAGCCGTTGAGCATGCGCTCCACGATCTCCGTGGTGGTGGTCTTGCCATTCGTGCCGGTGATACCTACCACGGGAATGTGGCTGAGCGCGCGCCAGCCGTATTCCATCTCCCCAATGAGCGGCACACCCGCATCCGTGAAGACACGCGGCAGGGGCCATCCGGCATCGAGCCCGGGGCTGGTC
>JAEYUU010000032.1 GCA_023429545.1 Verrucomicrobiota bacterium | reverse complement strand
GTGTTCAACTCCTCGTGGAGAAGACCCTGGCGCTGGGCGGGAAGCTTTTCATCACCGCCGACCACGGGAACTGCGAGACCATGCGCAATCCAGATGGCTCGCCCCACACCGCCCACACGACCAATCTGGTGCACGGCATCTATGTGGCCAAGGACGCGCATCTCTTCTCCGTGAGCGACGGCATCCTGGCGGATGTGGCGCCGACCCTGCTGGAGATGCTGGGCGTGCCACAGCCCGCGGAGATGACCGGCAAATCCCTGCTGCGGCGGAGCTAGCACTCACTCCAGATTTCCACATCCCGTCGGGAAGGGCGGTCACCCGACGGGCAACAATCGGCGCCAGGATCTGTCTAATCGGCGCGCCACCTGGCGTCTTCTATAAAGACCACTTCCCATTTTCATGACTGTCATTGCTTTCGAACTGGCCCTGCTTTTTTGTCTGTTGATTGCCAATGGGGTGTTCGCCATGGCAGAAATCGCCGTGGTATCCTCCCGACGGGCACGGCTGCAGATACTTGCGGATGGGGGAAGCGTTGGCGCGAAGACGGCGCTTCGGCTGGTGGAGAATCCCGGCACATTCTTGTCCACGGTACAGGTGGGCATCACCCTGGTGGGCACCTTGGCGGGGGCCTCGTCGGGCGCGGCTCTCATCGCCAAGCTCACCCCCGTTCTGGCCAGCGTGTCGTGGATGGAGACCTGGGCCGCCACGCTTTCTACCATGATCGTGGTCGGTGGCATCACCTACCTTTCCGTTGTCATTGGAGAACTGGTGCCCAAGCGCCTGGCCATCCAGTCGCCGGAGCGTTCGGCATCGCGATTGGCTCCGCCCATGAATGTGCTGTCCCGCTGGACGTCGCCGGTGGTCCGGCTGCTGGACAAATCCAGCGAGGTCATCGCCCGCCTGCTCGGTGCCAAGGGAGCCTCTGAGCCCGGAGTTTCAGAGGAGGAAATCCGGGCCATGATCCACCAAGGCACGCTCTCCGGCGTCTTCAAGCCGGGCGAGCAGCGCATGGTGGAGGGCGTGCTGGAACTGGATGACCTGGTGGCCGCGGATGTGATGACGCCCAAGAACCAGATCGTGTGGATCGATCTCAACGACCCGGAAGAGGAGAACCATCGCAAGATTGCCCAGAGCGGGCACTCGTACTTTCCCGTGCATCGCAAGGTTCGCGACAACGTCCTGGGCATGCTGTCCGTAAAGGCGCTCTGGGCCAACCTTCAAAGCGACGCGCCGAAGTCCGGCATCGAAGCTCTGCTCCTGCCGCCCCTCTTTGTGACGGAGGGGATGAGGTGTCCGCGCGTCATCGAGGAGTTTCGCAAGCACCGCCGCCATCTTGCACTGGTGGTGGATGAGTTTGGCGGCGTCTCCGGACTCATCTCCCTGAATGACATGGTGGAGGCGGTGCTGGGCGATCTGCCGGAGCAGGGACAGGCTCCTGACGCCCAGGTGCGGCACCAGGCGGACGGCTCTTGGATGGCAGATGCCCAGATGGACGTGGAGGCGGTGGCGGCTGCGGTGGGATTCAAGCTGCCAGCGATGGAATTGAAGGACGGTGACTACCGTACCCTGGCAGGCTTTGTCATGCATCGGCTGGGCCACCTGCCCAAGGAAGGGGAGGTTTTCGAGCATGCTGGGTACAAGTTTGAGGTGGTGGACATGGATCGGCAGAGAATCGACAAGGTCGTCATAAGGGCCGTGAATGTCGATCCCGCCCAAGGTCATCCCGAGTCCTGACCAGACAGTGTGTGGAGGGTTTTTCTGCCCGCCATCCCGCTCCCTCTCATTGCAGAAGAAAGGGAAACGAAGGTGAACAATTCCCACGGATTGGACGTCCAAATTCGCAGTTCCAATTAGTTAACTTCTGACACTATTGCCTCATGGAAGCAAAACCGGCCATGCCCCAAGACTGTGCTGCCGAATTGCTTGAGGTGGTTCCCATGGTGATGCGTGCCATGCGGGCGGAGGTGCGGGGCCACCGGGCGCCGGAGCTCTCCTTGCCGCAGTTCCGGGCACTGGCCTTCATCGGGCGGAATGAGGGAGCGATGCTTTCCGACGTGGCGAACTTCCTTGGTCTGAGCCTTCCCGCTGCCTCGAAGCTGGTGGATGGGCTTGTGGCGGCGAAGTTCACGATCCGGCGTCAGGACACGGCGGATCGGCGGAAAATCTCCCTCAGGTTGAGCCCTTCCGGGCGGGTGAAGTATGAGGCCATCCTGACGCACGCCCGGGCCTTTCTCTCACGAACGGTTGAGCACCTGGCAGAACCGCAGCGCATGGAGATCCTGGCTGCCATGCACACCCTGCGCACCATTTTCCAGCCCTGCCAGCCCCCCGAGGTCGCGCGCACTTAAAACGGCCATCCCATTCCCACGCCCCGAATCAGCAGCGCGGCTTCCCAGAGCAGAACCAATCCCCCCGTCAGACCCAAGAAAACCGCTTCCCATGTCTGTTAAATTTCATCACACCTTCGCCCTCGCGGGCTGTGTCGTTTGTCTGGCGCTCGCCGCGTGCTCGAAATCGCCAGAGGGCGCCCCGGGCGGAGGCGGGGGCCGTGGGAGTGGCGCGGTGCCGGTGACCGTGAGCGAGGTATTGAAGAAGGACATGCCGGTCGTGCTGCCGGGCATCGGAACCGTACGCCCATTCTCCACCGTCTCCGTGAAGCCGCGAGTATCCGGTCAGATAGACCGGATCCATTACAGGGAAGGGCAGTTCGTGAAGGAAGGCGATCTGCTGGTGACACTCGATCCGAAGCCGTTTGAAGTCGCGCTGGCACAGGCAAAGGCCAAGCAGAATCAGGTGGGCACGCAACTCCTCCTGGCCCAGAAACAGGCGGATCGCTATGCATCGCTGCAACGCTCCGGTGCCGTGGCGAAGGAGCAGCTTGACCAGGTGCAGAGTGATCTCAAGATAGCCCAGGCGAACGCGGAGGCTGAAAAGGCATCGGTGCAGGCGGCAGAGCTGCAGCTCTCCTATTGCACCATCCGGTCACCCATGGCGGGCCGCGTGGGACGTCGCGTGGTGGACGCAGGCAATGTGATCAAAGCGGATGAGACCGAACTCGTCGTGATCAACCAGCTACAACCCATTGAGGTGGTGTTCTCCGTGCCTGAACAGTTTTTGGGCGTTATTTCCAAGGAGATGGCAAAGGGGCCGCTCAAGGCGGGCATCACCCCCAATGAAAATGTGGGCCGGCAAACTTCGGGCGAGCTCACCTTCGTGGACAACACGGTGAAATCCGCCACGGGCACCATCGAATTGAAGGCGGCCTTTCCGAACAAAGACCTTACCTTGTGGCCCGGGCAGTTTGGTGAGGTGACGCTGACGCTCTCCCTGCAAAAAGGCGCGACCGTGGCGCCGGCCACCGCGATCCAGACAGGTCAAAAGGGTTCCTATGTCTTTGTGGTAAAGCCGGACAAGACCGTGGAAATGCGACCGGTGGTGGTGGAGCGCACCGTGGGTGATGAAAGTGTGATCCACAAGGGCCTCAATCCCGGCGAGAGCGTGGTGATTGACGGACATCTCCGTCTCTTCCCCGGTGCGAAGGTGGAACTCAAGCCACCGGTGGGAAGCGAAGCTCCTCCCGCCGAGACCACCGGCAAGCAGGTGGCAAACACGCTGCCCTAGCCCCGACTTTCGACTTCGCACGTCATGACCACGCCGGAACTCTGCATCCGCCGCCCTGTGATGACCTCCCTGGTCATGATGGGCATCCTGGGCTTTGGCCTGCTCGCGTATTTCAAGCTGCCGGTCAATGACCTGCCGAACGTGGATTTCCCGACGATCTCGGTGTCGGCGAGTCTTCCTGGCGCGAGCCCGGAAACCATGGCCTCCTCGGTGGCCACGCCTCTGGAGAAGCAGTTCTCCACCATCGCGGGCATTGATTCCATGACTTCCGTAAGCGCGCTGGGATCGACTTCCATCACGATCCAGTTCAAGCTGGATCGCGACATCGATGGTGCCGCGCTGGACGTGCAGACCGCCATAGCCAGCGCGCAGCGCAACCTGCCGCCGGACATGCCCAATCCGCCTTCGTTCAGGAAGGTGAATCCGGCGGATTTCCCCATCCTGTATCTCTCGCTGATCTCTACCACGTTGCCACTCTCGGAAGTGGATGAGTATGCCGAGACGGCCATCGCTCAACGCATCTCCATGGTGGATGGGGTGGCGCAGGTGGAAGTGAGGGGATCGCAGAAGTATGCGGTCCGTGTGCAGGTGGATCCGCTCAAGCTGGCATCGCGTGGCATTGGCTTTGATGATGTCCGCAATGCCATCTCACAGGGGAACAGCAATCTGCCCACGGGCACACTCCAGGGGCGCGATCAAAACTTCACGGTCCAGACCAGTGGCCAGCTCGAGAACGCGAAGGCTTTCCGGCCCATCATTGTGGCCTACCGTGATGGCGCTCCGGTGCGGTTGGAGCAGGTGGCTCTGGTTTCGGACAGTGTGGAGAATGACAAGGTGGCGAGCTGGTACAATGACGAGCGGGCCATTGTGCTGAGCGTCCAGCGCCAGCCCGGTACCAATACGGTGCAGGTGGTGGACAACATCAAGAAGCTGCTTCCTTCCATCAATGCGCAACTCCCCGCCTCCGTAGAGGTCAAGATCCTCACCGATCGCTCGCAAACGATTCGCGAATCTGTGCATGACGTGCAGCTCACCCTGATGCTGACAATTGGCCTGGTGGTGCTCGTGATCTTCCTCTTCTTGCGAAACGTGACGGCGACGATCATCCCGAGCATTGCCATCCCGCTGTCGATTGTTTCCACATTCGGCGTGATGCACCTGCTTGGCTTCAGCGTTAACAACCTGTCGCTCATGGCCCTCACGTTGAGCGTCGGGTTCATCGTGGACGACGCGATCGTGGTGCTGGAGAATATCGAGCGACACGTTGAAAACGGCGAAAAAGTCTGGGATGCGGCGCTGAAAGGATCGCGGGAGATTGGATTCACCGTCATTTCGATGACCATTTCCCTGGCTGCCGTGTTCCTGCCGGTGCTCTTCATGGGGGGCATCTTGGGGAGATTGCTGAACGAGTTTGCGGTAACGATCGCCGTGGCCATCCTCGTATCGGGTGTGGTTTCGCTGACTCTGACCCCGATGCTGTGCAGTCGTTTACTGAAGGGGCATCACCGGGACAGGAAGCCCGGAAAGCTTTTCCAGATGTCGGAGAAGTTCTTTGATGGCATGCGTGACATTTATGAGCACACGCTGAAGTTTTCCCTGAAGCACCGCGTCACGATGATGGTGCTCACCGCCGTCACGGTGGGGATCACCGCGTGGCTGTTCCTGCATCTTCCGAAGGGGTTCATTCCGCCGGAGGACATCGGGCAGATCATGGTGAGCACGGAGGGAGCGCAGGATGCATCCTTTGAATCCATGGTGCGTCATCAACAGGCGGTTTCGGAGGTGCTGGCCAGGAATCCGCATATCGAAGCGTTCAGTTCTTCCGTGGGAGCAAGCGGGTTCAGCTCCACGGCGAACAGCGGCCGCGCCTTCATCCGGCTCAAGCCGCGTGGGGAACGGCCTTCAGCGACTGAGATCGTGGAGCAACTGCGTCCCGAACTGGGGAAGATTCCCGGCATCCGCGCCTATGCCTCGGTGCCGGCGGCGATTCGCGTCGGAGGTCGCTCCAGCAAGAGTCCGTATCAGTTCACGCTTTCGAGTCCGGACATCGAGGAACTCTTCGCGGTGGCGCCGAAGGTGGAAAAGATGATGAGCGAACTGCCAGGGCTCACTGACGTGACAAGCGACCTACAGGTGACCAGCCCGCAGATTTTCGTGAAGGTCAATCGCGACAAGGCCTCCACGGTGGGCCTTACGGCGAACCAGATTGAGACAGCGCTCTACAACGCCTACGGCTCGCGGCAGATCTCCTCCATCTTCACCCCGAGCAACCAGTACTATGTGATCATGGAGGTGGATCCCAAGTATCGCTCCGATCCTGAGGCCATGTCGATGCTGTACATCCGTGGTGGGAATGGCGAACTGGTGCCGCTGGGTCCCGTGGCGGATATTCGCCGCACGGTGGGCCCGCTGACGGTGAATCATATGGGACAGCTGCCTTCGGTGACGGTCTCTTTTGCGACGAAACCCGGGGTGTCCCTGGGGGAGGCCGTGAACTCGGTGAAAGACAAGGTGGCGGGCCAGCTCCCGGTCACGGTGAGCACCAGCTTCCAGGGGGAGGCGCAGGCGTTCGAGAGCTCACTTCAGGGGCTGGGTCTGCTTCTGGT
>JAEYUU010000020.1 GCA_023429545.1 Verrucomicrobiota bacterium | reverse complement strand
CCCAGAAGTCGGGCGGGGGCTTGTTCCGTTTCACCTTGGGCGGCGGCACGGGGGTGTCGATGCGCGTGCGGATGTCCGCCTCGATGGTGGCGCCGGAGAGCTGGACCTCCTCCAGGAAACTGCCTGTGCCTTCCCGCCACAGTTTCCACAAGCTGTAGCGCAGCACGGCATCCTTCATGTCGATGTCCACGACCGTGGAATCCTCCGGCCCGCGCACCTTCAGCGCGTTCACCTTGAGCTCGGAGAGCATGGATCCATCCAGATCCCACTCGAGGGTGAAGCCCTGCTTCTTGGCGAAGTAGGTGGCACCCCAGTTCAGCCCGAACTCCAGAATCTGGCGGTGGAAAATGGCCACCACCACGAGCATCCCAAGAAACACCAGCATCCCGCGTTTCAGCCATCGCCAAAACCGGGATGTTCGTGGGGCCTTGGATTCCGCGGGCGGCGGCACTTCACTCATGTTCCGGTGATTGAATCGTATCTGCCCCCACTGGAGGACGAGAAGGATTCGCGCGAGGCCAATGGACCGGTTCCCGAAAGGTGACGGCAGGGTTTCGCCATCCTCGTCTGTTTTTTGCACGAGGTGGAGGGAGATGACCGGTCTCTCGTTTTTGCTCGCCCCGGCAGCCGCTTCCCCATATTCTCCATCTGCAAGAAGTCCCGCCTGCGGCTCGTCACCCTCCCCTACGCCATGGCCTGCTGCTCGTGTCCATCGCATCTGTCCCTCGACCGCCGCCGGCTCCTTGGTGGCATCGGTGGCATCGCACTGACGCATCTGTTGAGCCAGGACGGCCTGCTCGCCTCGGGCCCGGCAGCCACTGCGGGTAATCCCCTCGCCGCCCAGCGATCCCATTTTCCGGCCAGGGCGAAGCGGGTGATCTGGCTCTTCATGCATGGCGGGCCGAGCCATGTGGACCTCTTCGATCCGAAGCCGGAGCTCATCAAGCGCGCGGGCCAGCCACTGCCGGACAGCATTGGCTCCTTCGAAACACGGCGCAAGGTGGCGCAGAATCCCCTGCTGGGTCCGGTGAAACCCTTCGCCCCGCGCGGACGCAGCGGGATTGAGATGAGCGATTTCCTCCCGCACATGGCGGGCGTGGCGGATGACCTCTGCGTCATCCGGAGCTGCCATGGCGACAGTGTGAATCACCCGCAGTCCGTGTACCAGATGAACACGGGCAGCATCCTCATGGGCAAGCCCAGCATGGGAAGCTGGGTGTCCTACGGGCTCGGCTCGGAGAATGCGGACATGCCTTCCTTCGTGGTGATGCCGGACCCGGGTGGTGGATTGAAAGGCGGCCCACCCGCCTGGGGCAGTGGATTCCTCCCAGCGACGTATCAAGGTACGCCGGTGCGCCCGGGACCAAGTCCCATCCTGCACCTGCAGCGGCCCGAGGGCATGTCCGCGGATCGCCAGCGCATCACGCTGGATGTGCTGCAGGAGCTCAATCAACTCCACCTGGACGCCCGCGATCACGACACCCACCTCGCCGCGCGGCTGGAATCTTATGAACTGGCCTGGCGCATGCAGAGCGCGGCGCCGGAAGCGGTGGATATCTCCAGCGAGAGCGCGGCCACGAAGCACCTCTACGGACTGGATGAACCGATGACGCGCGACTTCGGCACGCGCTGCCTGCTGGCGCGGCGGCTCATCGAGCGCGGCGTGCGTTTTGTGCAGCTCTACTCCGGCGACACGAATGGCTGGGACGCGCACGAGGACGTGCTGGACAATCACACCACGCACTGCGCCCGCACGGACAAGCCGGTGGCAGGGCTCATCCGCGACCTGAAACAGCGCGGACTGCTGGAGGATACCTTGGTCATCTGGGGTGGAGAGTTTGGCCGCATGCCCATGAGTGAAAAGGGCAAGGGCCGCGATCACAATCCCTACGGCTACACCACCGTCTTCGCCGGGGCTGGCGTGAAGGGCGGCCATGTGCACGGCGCCACGGATGACTTCGGCCTGCGAGCGGAGCGGGACAAGGTGCATGTGCACGACCTGCACGCCACCGTCCTGCACCTCTTGGGCATCGATCACGAGAACCTCACCTTCCGCCACAATGGACGCGACGAGCGTCTCACGGATGTGGCTGGGAATGTGGTGAAATCCATTCTGGCCTGAGCTTCGCGTCGTGAAAGTCATCGCTGCCTACTCCCTGTGTGCCGCAGCCATAGCCATGACCGGTTCCGTCCTGGCCAAAGCCATCCGTGCCTCCGCAGACCCGGTGAAGGACGAGCCGGCCATCACGGAGAAGGAGCGGCAGCACTGGGCGTTCGTTCCGCTTCGACGGCCGACACCGCCCGAGGTGAAACATCAGGGTGTGATACGAAATGAATTGGACCGCTTCATCCAGGCGAAACTGGAGGGCGGTGGACTCTCGCTGAGGCCTCAGGCGGATGCAGCGACGCTGCTACGGCGGGTGACGTTTGATTTGATAGGGCTGCCACCCACGGAGGCGGACATGACGGCGTTCACGGCAAATCCCGGCGATGCCGCCTACACCGCGTATGTGGACCGCCTCCTGGCCTCGCCGCAATATGGCGAGGCAGCGGCGCAGTCCTGGCTGGATCTCGCGCGCTTCGCAGAGACGGATGGCTTCGAGCACGACATTGAGCGCAAACACGCGTGGAAGTACCGCGACTGGGTCATCTCCGCACTGAATCGCGACATGCCGTTCGATGTCTTTGTCCGCAATCAGATCGCGGGAGACATGATTGAAGGCGGCGAGTCCGCAGGCACGGGCTTCCTGGTGGCGGGGCCGGACATGCCGGACATCAACAACCAGGACGAGCGGCGGCACTTTGTGCTGAATGACATCACCTCCACGGTGGGCTCAGTGTTCCTCGGGCTGACGATGGGCTGCGCCCAGTGCCACGATCATCCCTATGATCCCGTGAGCCAGGCGGACTTTTACCGGCTGCGCGCGTTCTTCGATGCCATGCCACCCGTCGCTCGCGATCGCCAGCTTGGACCGGAGATGCGCGAGGCGGAAGGACCGCGTCCCGTGAGCCACGCTTTCGTCCGCGGTGATGTGCGCCGCGCCGGCCCGGAGGTGCAGCCCGCCTATCCGCGCATCGCCAATCCTCGCGCGGACACCGCAGCAGCGAGCCGCGTGGCGTTGGCGGAGTGGCTGACGAAAGAGGACAACGCGCTCTTCCTGCGCGTGGCCGTGAATCGTCTCTGGCAGCAGCATTTTGGCAAAGGCCTGACCACGACCTCAAGCGACTTTGGCAAGCAGGGTGAGGCGCCCACGCACCCGGAACTGCTCGACTGGCTCGCCGCGGAACTGCCACGCCAGGGATGGAGCCTGAAGAAGATGCACCGCATGCTCGTGCTCTCCGCCACCTACCGCCAGCAGAGTGTGGGCACGGGTGAGGCATGGCAGGCGGCACTGGCCAAGGACCCGCAGAACAACCTGTACTCCCGCATGCCAAGGAAACGCCTCACGGGAGAGGCCATTCGTGATGCGATGCTCTACAC
>JAEYUU010000675.1 GCA_023429545.1 Verrucomicrobiota bacterium | reverse complement strand
CCGTGAAGGAGCATGCGACTGAAGTGAAGAAGCTGGATCCCGCCGATGCCTTGCAGAAGCTGGGCGAAACAATCGAGGCGCTCGCGGAGGAACGGGACGCGGATGATCCCATCTGGGGATCCATGATCAAGCAGGCGCTGAAGCGGCGTGATCCAGGATTCAACGAGCGGGCGTTTGGCTTCAAGTCATTCAATGCGCTGCTCGAGGAGGCGCAGAGAAGAGGTCTGGTGACGCTGAAGGCGGATGAAAAGGCGGGGAACTACAACTACGCGGTGCGCGTGAAGGTGTAGGGGTGTAGGTCAGGCTCGAATGATTGGCCGTAAGGAGACGCAAGAGGCACAATAAAAAGGGGGCACTCTTGCCCCCTTCGTTGCAAGCTTCCGACTTTCTTACTCTACCGTCAGCTTGTACCACGCACGGATGACATCACCTCGTGTGGTCTTGCCATCGGCTTTCAAGGCAACCGCTGCTGCCTTGGTGCGGATGCCTTCTGGCAGGAGGGAGGTCCACCTCAGGAGGAGGGCTTCGTCAATGGGCTTGTTGAGCTCGACTTCGTGCAAGGGGTAGGCTTTGGTATACTGGCCGAACAAGGCCTGCCACAGTGGCTTGTTCCCTCCTCCGGGTTTGTGGAAGCCGTGCAAACCGCCGAGCATGCCGAGCCACTGCACTGCAGCGTAGTCGGGTGAGTTCTGGGGCACATCGTTCACATAGATGGTGGCGGCGCCGTGGGAATGCAGGAGGCGCTGGAGTGCGGGCACGTTCACCTTTTGCACGGAGCCGGTGTCTTCCTTGAGCGCGAGATGCGCGGCGAAGCCCGCAGCCTGGCCCATCTGGGTCCAGATGGGCTCAAGGCGAAGGGCGCAAAAGCCGACATGGCTGGAGGAGGCTGCGACGGGAACGAGGAGATTGGTCACGGTCTTTGGCACCAGCGTGCCATAGGCAATCTGATAGGGAGCGGCGCGCTGGTAGAATTCGCCGGTGTGCTTTCCATGGAAGCGGCTGCCTTCGCGTCCGGTGCCGTGGCAGTTATGCGAGTAGTCGCCGATGGCGATGCTGTCCTTTTGCAACGGCAGCCGAACATCGTCCGGGCCGAAGGTGGTGTCCTTCTGCGTGAAGACGTGCACGCCGATCATGCGGCGCGCTTCGCGTACATAGAGCTGCTCAGGGAGATGGTTGTTTTGCGGCCACTCATCTTTGCAGAAGCCCCAGCGGTGCGCATCCTCACGCACGTTTGCCGGGACCTCGGGGTCCGTCTGCAGGAAATGGAGCAGGCCGAGAGAATAGGTGAGGTGCTGCTGCACGATTCTGGCACGCTCCTCATCACTCGCATCTGGATAGCCGTCATTGATGTCGGGCATGGAGAGTCGCACGACGCCGTGGGACATGTCATTGATGTCCGTCTTGTCATTGGGCAGGAGCGGGGGCTGCACCTTGTAGATGGCCTTGGAGGTCCTGGCGCCATAAGTTTCTGATACTTCGAGGCCCGTGGTGATGGCGACGCCGAAGACGTGAGTGAGCTTGCCGCTCTTGTACAAATCGAGCACCGGCAGGAAGTCCTCGCGCTTGTAGCCGTCTGGCTTCGCGGCGGGCAGTTTGTTGGCCGGATCGATGGTCATGCACCACCGAAAGTTATAACCCTGCACCTGCTTGTCACCGCCCGCGGGCACGCCCTTGGCGATGGATTCGCCGTACTTCGCCTCATCTTCACGACCCACCGCATACTTCACGCCGGCCTTGGCCATGAGATCGCCTTCATAGGTGGCATCGACGTACATGCCTGCCGCGAGCGCGACTGGCTCTTCGCTGCCTGCTTTTCGGAACACGGTGGAGATAATGCGTGACGGCATGCTGCGGGTGCTGGCCACATTCACCAGCGTGTGTTTCGTGAGCACGGTGATGTTCTTCCGCTCCGCGAGCATTTCTTCCAGGATGCGCTGGTTCACTTTGGGCTCACCAAACTGTCCCTGGAACGAGGTCTTCGCCTGGGGTGAGTCCTTGCCGTACTCCTTCACATAGTGCGCATGAACGCGCTGGGTGAAGTCCCACCAGAAGCCGGAATGGCACTCCAGCGAGCGGAAATCGGTGTGGGAGAGGCCATTGGTCACCAGGCCTCCCACGAACGAGTACGGCTCCGCCAGCGCCACGCTGCGACCTTCATCCGCGGCGGCGCAGGCGGCAGCAAGGCCCGCAGGCGTGCCTCCGTACACGAGCACATCATACCGCGCAGGCTGTGCCCAGGCTGCGGTGGCGGACGTCAGGAGTGCGAGGACCTGGGCGAGGAGGAAGCGGCGTCGGTTCATGAGAGGAGTCAGTCTACGGGATATAAAGCCCCGGATCGCAGCGGAAACAGTCAGGCTCAGCTACGAAAAAAGCGCCAGAGGTGGCGGGTTTGGACACGTATTCTTGTGCGATGAAATGTGTCGTTACGCTTGCCCTCATCCTCCTCGCAGCCGAAGCCTCCGCCCAGGCAAACGTGCACGAGTGGCCGCGCTTTCGCGGTCCCCGTGGTGATGGCGCCTGGAACACCCCCGCGCTGCCCAAGAACCTGGCGGACATCCAGCCGAAGCAGCGATGGAGCGTGAAGATTGGCGGTGGCTATGGTGGCGTGACAGTGAGCGGCGGGCGCGTGTATGTGATGGACCGTGAAAAGTCACCCGAGACAGAACGGATCCTGTGCCTGGACGAAATGACAGGGAAGCAGCTATGGGAACACCGGTACCCAGTGGCATACGGGTCGATCGACTACGGCAATGGGCCGCGTGCCAGTGTGGTGATCCACGAAGGGAACGCGTACACGTTGGGCGCCACGGGGATCGCAGCATGCCTGGATGCGGCATCCGGGAAGGTGGTGTGGCAGGTGGACCTCGTGAAGGAACACAACGCCGTGATCCCCACGTGGGGGTTTGCGGCATCGCCCTACCTCTGGGAGGGGTCGGTGCTGCTCCATTGCGGCGCGGAGCCGAAGGGGAGCACTATCGCATTGGAGGCGGCCACGGGGAAACTCCGCTGGCGCGGGGGCAGTGACAAGGCGGGCTACTGCACGCCGGTGGTGATTGATGCGCCATCGGGACCACAGCTCATCCAGTGGGGACCGCAGAACGTCACCGGCATGTCGCCCAACGATGGAGAAGTGTACTGGAAGTTTCCCTATGAAATCACCTACGGCGTATCTATTGCACAACCCATCTATCACGAAGGGATCCTGCTCGTGTCAGGCTACTGGCATGGGACGCGGGCATTGAAGCTGGGAAGTGGGCCGCAGGACGTGAGCCTGGCGTGGAGTGATGAAAAGACACTCTGCGGCCTGATGAGCCAGCCGCTCTACAAGGATGGATATGTGTACCTCCTGACGAAGGCGCAAGGGGTGGTCTGCTTCAAGCTCAGCAACGGATCCATCCAGTGGAAGGATGACAACCAGCTCACGCCGAAGGATCGCAATCCACAGATGAGCCTCGTGTGGGCCGATGAGAGGAACAACATCGCCTGCGGGCTGAATGCCGTGGGCGAGCTCGTCTTTGCCCGGTTCACACCAGAGAAGGTGGAGGAGATCACACGGCACCAGATCATCGGAAAAACCTGGGCGCACCCGGCCTTCACCAGGGATGCGGTATACGCGCGGAGTGATACGGAGATTGTGGCCTGGAGCCTGTGGGAATAGGGTATATGTGATCTCCATTGACAAAATTCTGGTGCCGCCCTATTGTCCGCACCTCGACGACAAGATGAACTCCTATCCGAAAGCCTGCGCCAAAACTCTCCGCCACGACGTCGTGCGCGGCTGGATGTTTTTTGCGCGCCGCGGGCTCAAGGCCGGATGATCTGAAGAGAAGACGATATTTCTCCATCCCCTTTGCGAAGCCCGCCACTCACGTGAGCGGGCTTTTTTTGTGCCTGTCCGGGCACCTCCATCTCACCCGTCCTGCTTTTCTCCAACACCGTCCCTCCTCCTCATGCCTCCCACCTTTCGTGAAAGCTTGCGCCTTCTGCCATCCCCGTTCTGGGTGCTGGCAGGAGCGACTTTCATTACGAAGTTCGGGGTGTTTGTCGTGCCCTTCCTGACCATCTTCATGACCCAGCGGGGCTTCACCCCCTTCCAGGCGGGATGGGCGATCGCGGCTTATTCCGCTGGAAGTTTTTGCGCCTCCCTCTTCGGCGGCTGGCTGGCGGACCGCATTGGACGGAACATTACCATGGCAGCGGCCTCGTTGTCCGGGGCGGGTTGCATGATGTTGCTTTCCCAGGCGGAGCAACTGCACTGGCTGGTGCTGCTCGCGCTTCTGGCAGGCTTTACCGGGGAAGCGGGCGGACCCGCGAGCGTGGCCTTGGTGCAGGACATCGTGCCGCAGGAGCATCGGCTGGCGGCATATGCGGTGCAGCGCTTTTCCGTGAACCTCGCGTGGGCCTTCGGACCCGCAGTGGCGGGATTCGTGGCGGAGAAATCGTTCTTCTGGCTGTTCGCCGGGGATGCGATGACGAGCGCCACCTTCGGACTGATCGCCTTGTTCTTCCTGCCCAGAGGCCGGAGTTCGAACCGGGCCGCCAGCGGGTGGGGACACGCCCTGAAGTCCATTCGCGTGAACCAGCCGTTCCTGGCGTTGTTCGTCTCGTGCATTGCCGTGGCTTATCTGTTCCGGCAGTCGAACACGTCCTTCACGTTGCATTTCGAGAAGAGCGGCCATCCGATGTACCTGTGCGGTGCGGTGCTCGCGCTGAATGGCGTGATGATCTGCCTGCTGGAGATGCCCTTGGCGGCGTGGACACGGGTCCTGCCGGTGCGCGGGGCGATAGCCGCTGGCTATGTGGGGTTGGGAGTGAGCTATCTGGTGCTTGCCTTCGATAACAGCGTGGCGGCCTTCACCATCTCCATGGTGATCTTCACCACGGGCGAGATGATGGCCTTCTCACGGCAGCAGGCCTATGCCGCCAGTCTGTCGCCAGAGGACATGCGGGGAAGATACAGCGGCTTCCTGGGACTGGCATGGAGTCTGGGCAATATCACCGCATCACTGGGTGCGATGAAGCTGTA
This sequence comes from Verrucomicrobiota bacterium, assembly GCA_023429545.1. Lineage (GTDB taxonomy): Bacteria > Verrucomicrobiota > Verrucomicrobiia > Verrucomicrobiales > Verrucomicrobiaceae > Roseimicrobium. The sequence continues at coordinate 1,535 of JAEYUU010000675.1, read as the reverse complement.
TGAGTGGAGTCCCGACGCGGTCTGGGTGGTCAGTGCTGTTGCCGGTGTGTTTGCAGCAATGGTGCTGGTGCGAGGCTCCCGGTTGCCGGTGGCCAGATCAGCACCAGTGCAAGCGCCGGCCCCCGCGCCACGTTGATAGCCGCATGCCTCGTCTTCTCTGCTTCGCCCTGTGCCTGGGATCCATGGCGTACATGGTTCCCCCGGCACACGCCCAATATCCGGGTGACTCCTGGGAGGCGGCGACGCCGGAAAGCCTCGGGGTGGACAAGGTGAAACTGGCGCAAGCACGTGACTACGCCCTTACGGGTGAGGGATCCGGCCGCATCATCTATCGAGGGAAAGTGATCATGGAATGGGGTGATTCAAAGGCGATGTACGATCTCAAATCGTCTTCGAAAGGCATCGGAGTGACCTTGCTGGGCATCGCCATGAAGGATGGAAAGGCGGATCTGGATGACCTGGCGAAGAAGCATCATCCCGATTTCGGTGTGCCACCGCAGGAGAACCAGCAGCAAGGATGGACGGACATAGTCACGCTGCGCATGCTGGCGAACCAGACGGCTGGCTTCGCCAAGAAGGGTGGCTATGAACCGCTGCTCTTCGAGCCAGGAACGAAATGGCACTACAGCGACAGTGGGCCGAACTGGCTCGCGGAATGTCTCACGCTCGCCTATGGGCGCGACCTTGATGCGGTGATGTGGGAGAGGGTGTTTACGCCCATCGGAATCCAGAAGGGTGGGATCCGCTGGCGCACGCACGCCTACCGGCCGAAGGAGATCAACGGCATCCCGCGCAGGGAGTTTGGCTCCGGGTTCGCGGCGAATGTGCAGGCCATGTCGCGGATTGGTTATTTGTACCTGCGCGATGGGAAATGGAATGGGCAGGAGATCTTGCCGAAGGCATTTCTCGACGCGATGCGGCATCCAGATCCGAAGCTGGCCGGCCTTCCCCAGCATGATCCCGGGCTGCACGAGCACGCCCCGCAGCACTACTCCATGCTGTGGTGGAACAACTTTGATGGCAGCATCCCTATCCTGCCGCGTGATGCCACCTGGACATGGGGATTCATGGACAGCCTCATCGTGGTGATCCCGAGCCTGGATCTCGTGGTGGCTCGCGCAGGGAAGGCATGGGCGAGGAAAGATGGAGATTCGCACTATGAGCCACTGAAACCCTTCCTGAGTGGGATCGCCTCTGCCCTGCCTGCCAGGAGTATGCACACGGCGGCGGAACAGCCGGCGTGGAAGAAGGGCGCTGTGGCCTCGGTGCATCCACTGGCCACAGAGGCGGGCATGAATGCACTGAAACAGGGCGGGAATGCGGTCGATGCGGCTGTCGCGACTGCGATTACCCTGGGGGTGGTGGACGGTCACAACAGCGGCTTGGGCGGAGGTTGCTTCGTGCTCATCCGAGCCATGGATGGACTGGTCACTGCCATTGATGCACGCGAGACCGCGCCGGCGCTCGCTACGCGCGACATGTATCTGAGCGATGGCAAGGTGGATGAGGAAGCAAGCAAGACGGGCGCGCTGGCG
>JAEYUU010000658.1 GCA_023429545.1 Verrucomicrobiota bacterium | reverse complement strand
CTGCTGAAGAGGAGTGCTTCATCCGCCAAATCACGCAACAGCCGGGCAAAGGTGGACTTTCCCGACGCCGCTCCCCCGGTGACAATCCAAGTCTTCATATACCAGAAAGCTGAAGGGCGACCCGGTGGTGACCGGGCCGCCCTCGCAAGTTTATTTCCACCATCATTTCCCACTACTGATTCATGGGAAGGGGCGGGGGCTGCGTCACAGGAGGTGGTGGTGGCAGCAGAGGAGTGGCCTCGAGTTCAGGCTCAACTTCCACCACAGGCTTCCGGATCCGCTCACCAGAAGGATCGATCAGGTTCGCGGTCACAAATACCATGAGGTTGCGCTTGAAGTGGTCTTCCGCCTTGGACTGGAAGAGGCGGCCCAAAATGGGGATATCTCCGAGAATCGGCACCTTGTCTTCCACGTCCTGCACGTCTTCGCGGATGAGGCCACCCATGGCCACGGTCTGGCCATCCCACACCGTAACTGCGGTGGTAACCTTGCGGGTGGAGAAGATGGGCTGCTCAATACGGTTTTCCGTGAGAATCAGGGTCACCGGGTTGCCCAAGGCATCCGTGGAGGCGCTCTGGATCGGGCTGCCGTAGTTCACAAAGCCTTCGAACTCGGTCACCTCAGGGGCAAGATTCAGGTCGATGGTGTAGCCATCTGGGCCAATGACAGGGTCCACTTCCATGCGCACACCCACGGGCCGCATTTCAAACGCGGTCGGAGTGGTCGGGGTTACCGGGAAGGTCGAAGCCTGGCTCTGGCCCACACCACCGATCGTGGCGGTTGCGCCGACAGTCTGCGGAATCTGGGGCGGATCGAACTCAGTGGGATAGATGAACTCGCGGATGACCTCGATCGTGGCGCGCTGGCCAGAGCGGGTGGTCACGCTGGGAGCACTCATGAGATCCACACCCTTCTTCTGGCTCAGGGCGCGAACCACGACCTGGAACTGGGGATCCGTGAAAACGCCAGACACAGCAAACATACCAGGGGCGAGACTCGACGCCAGATTCTGGGCGTTAAGCAGGCCGTCAATGGAGTCAGGAGTGATGGCGATCGAACCACTGCGGTTGCCGCGCGTCACGGGATTGATTCCAATGGGTGTGCTGCCACCCCCGGGGTAGGTGAAGGGGAAATCAGCACCGCTGACCGCACCACTCGCGGAGTTGCCCACGGTTCCGCCTGAGCCAAACACCTTGCTGCCGACATTGAACGGACCAAGGAGCCAGTCAAAGCCCAGCTCATCCGTGTTCTTCTGGCTGACTTCCACGAATTTGGCAGTGATGTAGATCTGACGTGGAGCCGTGTTGATCAACTGGTCAACATAACCTTCCACCAAGTCCAGGCTGGGTTGGGTATTCCTCACAATAAGCTGGGAGGTGGCTGCAACGAAGGTCGCGGATGCGCCTTCAGGGAAGGGAATTCCGTTGGCCTTCAACACATCAAGTGCCGTGGCGCGACCGGCAATACCGCTCGGGGCACCACCACCGGCTGGTGCGAAGGGATCTGCGGGAGCGGCGGGGGCCGCTGCTGCGCCACCTTCCGTGCCACTGAGGAACGTCGGTGGGACCTTGAAGGTACGGGTGTACATTTCAGTGCCCACATCCGAGATGGGCACCACCACCACGGCGAAGGGCTCCACCTTGTATTTCATGCCGCCCAATTCCGTGATGTACCGAAGCGCTTCAGACATCGGGACATCTTTGAGGTCAAGGCTGATGGTCGCCGTGGAGGGCGCCGCACCCGGCTTGATGATCAGATTGACACCCTTCTTGGCAGGATCCCGCTCAATGGTGTCATAATCTTTGCTCTTGATGCGGAGGAATTCCACCGCTTCTTCCACACTGGCCCCAGAGAACTGCACCTGCGGGAAGATGATTTTGGACATCTTGTCCACATAATAAGCACCCGGTGAGGTGGTGGTTCCGTATCCGGCACCCGCAATTGCTCCCAGATTCGCCGGCACGGGATCTTCCCAGCCGCGGTTCACCTCATTGAGCATCTTGATCCGGGTATGATCGCGCGCGGTATCAAAATAATCAGCGCGCTGCTGCTCGGTCGACTCCATGCCGCGGCGGGCCGCCTTGTTGTAGGGATCCTTGCGAAGCACGTCTTGGAAGGACTTGTTCGCCGCATCGAAGTTTCCAAGGTTGTAATAGCTCCAACCCATCTGAAGACCCTTTTCCACATCTTTCACCCGCTGAACATGCCCTGGGGTGAGCGCGGGTTCATATCGATCGGGATCGGCAAGACGCTCAAGCAACACCTCTGCTTTTTCGCAGTCGGGGTGGCGGGCCAGGGCGTCATTCAAAAGCGCACGGGCATCGTCGTAGCGACCGTTTTCAGCGCGCTCGCCCGCCAGGCAGACCGCAGCCTCGCAGTACTTTGCATTAACTTCGTCCCGAATCTGCTGCGTCATCGCTGCGATGGGCAGGAGTTCAATGGCGGTGCGATACTCGTTCAAGGCCCCTTCACAGTCCTTGTCCTTCATGAGCAGGTCGCCCTTGTCAATGGCGGCACGGGCATCAGCCACCCGCTGCATGCGGCGGGCCATTTCGCGCTCGGCGATGCCGGAAACGCTTCCCGAACCAGCGGGCCCCGCCACGACCGCGGTATACGGCATGGCTACGGCGAGGCAGAGGAGCGCAGTTTGCTTCATGGGCAGTGATCGTTTTTTGCGAGTGATCATGTGAGGGTTGGGAGATGGGAGGTCGAATTGTCAGAGCTTATTCAAGTCGAGGGCTCTTTGGCGAGCCAAAATTTGAAAAAATGAATGTTTGCGTCGGTCGCGGCGGGGTCATCCCTTCTTGATAAGGATGGGCTTGGACTCGTCGACAGCGCCGTCAGCTCCGATTGGGGCGATGTTTACGCTATCCTCGTTGATCTTCAGGACCTTGTAAGTCGTGGCCTCAAATCCGGGAATGCGGAATTGATCGCCCTCTTTGTATGGAGGTAGCGGCACGGCAGGCGTGCGCAGACGGAATTCCATCTTCGCTTCGTATACCGCGAGATTGACCTCCTTCTTCATGACCAGCACGATTTCCTTGTTGGTAACAAGCTCCAAAATGGTGAGTTCGGAAGCATCAACTTCCCCCAGGCGGGGATCCGGCAAGGTCTTCTTCTCAAACTTCACGACGCGGAAACGCTGCGCGGTGGAGCCGCCGAAGCTGCTCGCCTCCGGAGTCGCGGGATCCACAAACCAATTCTTCTTTTTCTCCTCGTTCGGCGTGGATACTTGGAAAGGAGGCGAACTGGACCTCAGCAGGATTTTGTAGTCGTTGGAGATCCGATCGACCAGAAACAGCTTGTCCGTCACCGGTGGCATGCTCCGCGGATCCTTGGGGTTCGTCTTGCCGGTAAACTCCTCCAAGTTGGTGAAACCATCATTGTCCGGATCCTGGTTTGCCACGGTAGGCAGAAGATACTGCAGCTCATGCTTCACGATGAACTCGTTGGTCATCGGGTCACGCAACTTAGGCTCAGCCAACGCCAAATCGTAAATCTGCTCGTCCTTGAGCACCAGAATCACCGACTTGTTCAGAGGCACCAGCTTGTTGGCGCGCTCCGGCGACGTCCACATCTTGGGCGGCGTGACAATGTTCTTGATGGCAACATCCACCTTTTCGATCGGCGGAAGCTCACGCTCATTTTTCTTGTAAAACGGTTTCGGCTCCAAAGAGGCGGCAAATCCCATCGACTGAAAGATGAAC
>JAEYUU010000657.1 GCA_023429545.1 Verrucomicrobiota bacterium | reverse complement strand
GTGATGTTGTCACTCATGGATGATGTGCTTGCTGCGGGAGAATCCCTCGCCGGTCTGTGCGCAAACGAGGGAACGGTGTTTGCATCGCGGTGAGCCGGGGCACCGGTTGCCAGTGCCTTGCAACACGCATGGAGAAATTCCGCGGAAGTCCTTTCCCAAGAAGGGAACCGGGCGCGGTTGCGGGAGCGATTCCTCCGGGATGTCGCGGGCGGCACGCCTTGCACTGTCACCACCCCCAAATGCATTTTCCATGAAACTTTCCGAATTCTTGAGCAAGAATCTCAAACTCCTGAGCCCTGAGGACTCCGTCCAGAAGGCTGGCAGCCAGATGCGGAAGCACCACGCTTCAAACATGCCGGTGGCGTCCGGAGGCCAATTGGTGGGTATGGTCGATCAACCTGATCCAGACCTTCAAGCGACACGCTACGGGCATGACCCCAAAAGGGTGACCGTGGGAGAAGCCATGAGTGAAAGTGCTGTTTGCTGCCAGGAAGATCAGGACATCGCGACAGCGCTGCAGTTGATGAATGACCACCAACTGGACTTCCTGCCGATTGTGGATCCTCAGCATCGGGTCGTCGGTGTGGTGCACCGCGACGAGTTGGTGGAGATGGTGGCCAGTCAGGGCGGGACAGGTCTTTGACCACCAGACGCCGGTTTCTGGGCCAGAATTCCCTGCGCACCCATTGCGTTTTGCGGTATTGTTTTGCCCAGAGCACACGCGGACAATCCCTGAAAGACGATCCCCAAGACAGACGCACATGTCATTGATGCCCGCCACTACACTCTCCCTGCGACCGTCCCACCTGAAGAGATACCACGTGCTAGTCCGGTTGCTGGCCAAATACGGTTTGAGCGATCTGGTCAAAAATGCACCCCTGATCGAAGACCCGCTTCCCCAGCAGTCCGTCTCTTCGGTCCCGGCAAAAGCCACCGAATTGGCGCGGGATCTGGAAATCCTCGGGCCGGCGTTCATCAAGCTGGGGCAACTTCTCTCGACGCGTGCTGATTTCATAGCGCCCGCCTACGCCGATGCGCTGAGCCGGCTTCAGAATCAGGTCGAACCGTTTCCCTATGAGCAGGTGGAGGCCATCGTCAGCGTGGAACTGGGAGTCCGGATATCCAAGGCCTTTGCGGACTTCGATCCTGTGCCCATCGCGGCGGCGTCGCTGGGACAGGTACACCGCGCGATCCTGAGGAATGGCCAGCTTGTCGCGGTGAAGATTCAGAGGCCGGGGGTGCGCGAGTCGATCGCGGAGGATCTGGAAGTGTTCGCTGAGGTTGCCGCGTTTCTGGATGCTCATACGGACCTTGGGCGCCGGTACGAGTTCAGCAAGATGGTCGAGCAGTTGCGTATCTCCCTGATTCACGAGCTCGACTACCGGCAGGAGGCCGAGAATCTGAAGTTGATGCGGAAGCAGCTTGAGGAGTTTACACGGATTGTGATTCCTGCGCCCGTGGATGACTACACGTCAGGTCGCGTGCTCACCATGGACCACATCAGCGGCCAGAAGGTGACCTCTCTGAGCGGCCTTGCGCAGATGGAACTGGACGGCCCCGTGCTGGCAGAGGAGGTCTTTCGCGCCTACTTGCACCAGATCCTGAATGTTGGAGTGTTTCATGCAGACCCACATCCCGGAAACGTTTTCGTAACCACGGATCATCGGATCGCCCTGCTGGATCTGGGCATGGTGGCTCGCATTGGTCCGCAAATGCAGGATCATCTCATCATGCTCCTGCTGGCCATCAGCGAAGGACAATCGGAGCGCGGAGCAGAGGTTGCGGAGCGGATGGGCACACCCAAGGACTCATTCAAGGCGACGGAATTCCGCGAGCGGATCGGCGCGCTGATCAGTGAGCAGTTCAGCGCCAGCTTGAACCGCATCATGGTGGGCAGGGTGGTGGTCCAGGTGGCGCAGATTGCCGCGGAGACCGGCCTGAGCGTGCCTGGTGAACTGACCATGCTAGGCAAGACGTTGCTGAATCTGGACCGCGTAGGCATGGCCTTGTGGCCTGACTTCAGTCCGAATGAATCCATCCGGCGAAATGTGGCGGACATCATGCACCGGAAGGCCCTGCAGAGCTTCTCACCCGCCAATCTCCTGGGGACAGCCATGGAGGCAAAGGAACTGCTGGAAAGAATGCCCTCGAGGATAAATGCCATCCTTACGCATCTGGCAGAGAACCGTCTGCGCATCGACCTGAGAGCGGTCGATGAAGGTGAGTTTATTTCCGGTCTTCAAAAAATTGCCAACCGCATCACACAGGGATTGATTTTTGCCGGCCTCACGGTGAGCGCTGCATTGATGATGAGAGTGGACACCGGATTCAAAATCTTCGGGTACTCCGGGCTGGCGTTTCTGTTTTTCATCCTGGCTGCCTTCGGCGCCACCTGGGTGGCGATTGAAATCATGCTGCACGACAGGCGGCCTCGAAAATAGCGGCAGTGCCCCGGACCGCGGTCTAAATGTCCTGTTGAATGGTGACCTCATCTCCGCGCGTTTCCGAGGACGTTCGAGGAGGCTACAACCATCCTCACGCGCAAGTGCGTATCGATATCATGCTCCCGCCAGGCACGACCGATTCCTCGTCATCGATCACTTCCGCGAACCTATCCGCCACCCCGGAACGGTGGCGCATTGGCGTGGCAGATGATCACTCCATCATGCGTGCCGTGTATCGTACGTTGCTTGAGGACGAGCCTGGTTTCGCGATGGCATGGAGCGCTGCGACGCTCGATGAAGCCCGCAAGCAGATGGAATCAGACAGGCCCGATCTGTTGATCGTGGACATCAACATGCCTGATGGAGATGGGCTGGAATTTGTGCGTGAGATCCTGCCGAAGGTGCCCGCGTTGCGCGTGCTGGTGATCTCTGCACATGAGGAGCGGGAATATCCGCAAATGGCGCGCGACTGCGGAGCCCATGGCTATCTCTGCAAGAACAGCACGCCCACGGATGTGCTATCGGCCATCGATACGATTCGAAGAGGGGACTTTAATTTTGGCCTTGGCGCATCCTAGGGGGGCGAAGGGCGAGGGAGATGGTGTCGCAGATCACCAAGCGGAGCGATAAGCTACTTTTTTATGGTGCGTGGATGTAGTCCCATCCACAACAACATCATGCTGCGATACTTACGCACTGGAGAGGAATGCCTCGCTGGCACGCTTTCCAGTGCCAGCGCACCCACCGTTCTCCTCATAAATCCATCGTCCCTTGTCCCGCGCGATGGGTCAGCTACATTGCCAATCATCTTCAGAAATGAGCCGCTCCATCATCCCTTCCACTCCGGCCCTGGTGCTAGTGGTAGACGATCAACCGAGGAATCTCCAGATGCTGAAGTCCTCCCTGATGAGGGAGGGATTCCGGGTGGCCGTAGCAGGGTCAGGCGAGGAGGCGCTCGATATGGTGGAACTTCAGCAGCCTGATCTGATGCTGCTGGACGTGATGATGCCCGGGATGGATGGGTTCGACGTCTGTGCCCGGGTGAAGGCAAATCCCGCCACGAGAGACATTCCTGTCATTTTCCTGACAGGCGAAACACAGCTTCAGTCCATCAAGAAGGGCTTCGAGGTGGGAGGTGTGGATTATGTCACGAAGCCCTTCAACCGGCAGGAGATGGTGGCACGGGTGAATACCCACGTGGAACTGCGGCGCGCCCAGGTACGGCATACGGCGAGTCTGATTGAGCAGACGCGGCTCATCAACATCATCGCCCAGCACTGGCTCAAACCGCTGCAGCGCCTGGTGTTCCTGACCTCGCAAACCAGAAACATCAGCCGCACCGGGGTGAACGGTGCGGAGGGGAATGCCGGCGCCTTTGCCGCGGAAGCGGAGGCAACGGCGGTGCAGATGCTGTCCTCGCTGGAAGATTTCCTCCATGAGTCGCAAAGCCTGGTGACCAACGGGAGGACACTTCAACCTGGAACCATCACCACGGACGACATCAAAGCCATCATCGAGAACTGGTACGTCACCGCGATTCGCAGGCAGTTGGATTTTCAGGTGACGGCTCCTCCCATTCCGGTACCGGTGTCTGCCAGCGTCTTTACAGCGACCCAGATTCTTGATCCCATCATGGCCAATGCCGTGAAGGCTGCCCGCGATCAGGGGAGAATTTCCGCGAGACTACGGCACATTGGTGGGGAAGTCACCGTGGAGGTGGAGGATGACGGCCCTGGCTTTTCCCGGGAGTATCTGAAACACCCGTTCCAAGCGAGCCTCCGCACCGCTGGAGGTTCCCGTGACCGTCAGCACCTGGGCATCGGGCTGGCGCTGGCAAAGCGGGCGGCGGATAGAATCTCCGCACATCTCGAACTCGACAATCTCGGTAACGGAGGTGCCCTTGTGCGCGTGACGTTTTCCGCTGCCAGCCCAAACTCACAAAGTGATGCCTGAAGCACAGTCAACGACAGATGCCGGAGAGGCGGTGCCATTGGCCGCAGTGGTGGCCTTTCTCAAGCATCACCTGCACGATGTGCGCAATGACCTCAACGCGCTCAACCTGGAAGCCATGCTTCTGGATGTGTATGTCACGGGGAGTGAAGGGGCAGAATCGGTACAGCGCATCCAGGAACTGCTCCATCAAAGCGCGGGACGGCTTGGCGCCCTCTCCAGGAAATTCTCCGAGGCATCACCCAGTCTGGATAACGTGTCATCACAGTTCGTGCTGGCGAGCTGGCGTGATGAATGGAACTCTGCCGGAGCTTCTCCTCTGATCGCTTGGGAGACATCTTCCGTTCAAGCGAACGTAAAGGCTGATCCCGTGCATCTGGTGGAAATCTTCCGCGAATGGCTGTCGAATGCGAAGCAATTCTCCAGTGCCAGCGCCACAGTCACCCTGGTGCTGGCAGACAATGGTGAGGTGGTCTTTCGCCTGACAGAGGCGAAGGCTGAGCCGGTGGACACTGCCGGGTGGGGATTGCAACCATTTGCACGGCCGCGCAGAGGAAGCTATGGCCTGGGCATCTGGCG
>JAEYUU010000558.1 GCA_023429545.1 Verrucomicrobiota bacterium | reverse complement strand
GCGTGAAAGCGACGGCTACGAGTTCGAGGCCGCCGACGCCTCTTTCGAGCTGCTGCTGCGCCGTGAACTTGGACTCTACCGCCCGGGATTCAAGCTGCTGGAGTATCACACCACACACCGCCAGCATGGCGAGCGGGGACTGGATACCTGTGAGGCCACGGTGAAGATCGAGCTCGATGGTGAGCGCATCTATACCGTGGAGGAGGGGGATGGTCCGGTAAATGCACTCGACCGAGCCCTCCGCAAGGCGCTGGCCACCGCGCATCCTGACCTGGCCAAGGTCTCGCTTTGCGACTACAAGGTGCGCATCCTCGACAGCAAATCCGGTACTGCGGCGAAGACCCGGGTGCTCATCGAGAGCACCGATGGTACGGACAGTTGGGGCACCGTCGGTGTGGATTTCAACATCATCGATGCCAGTTGGGAAGCCTTGCGGGAGAGTCTGGAATATTACCTCTCGCGCGGGAAGTAACCGCCACGTCGTGGGTAGTCCGTTGATGGTGAAGGTGGCGGAAAGGACTCCTTCACCATCTTGACTTTGGCTTGCCAAAGTCCAATCTGACCACCCGCGATATGAGCATTTTCTTTAGGGTGAACCAAGAGGTTCCTTTGAACGGTTTTGCTTTTCGCGACCACCAACGCCCGCACGCGCCATGGTGATTGACCTTTCCTCCCGCATCCAGCAACCGCTCAAGCGCAATCTTTACAAGCTGGCCGCTCCGATCGTGGAGCGGGGCCTGGCGATTCGCAGCTTCAATGATTTGTATGAGCGCACGCGCCGCGCTTACGTCGCGCATCCGGACTATCCGTCCTCCCGCGCATGGTTTTCGTCCGGGCTGAGGGAACTGCATGCCCGCTATGAGGTGGACTGGCCAGTGAATTTTACCCTCCCCACGGAAGGTCCGCTGATCGTCGTTTCAAATCATCCCTTCGGCATTCTGGACCCCGTGATCCTCGGCGATCTGATTTCCGAGTTCCGGCCGTATGTGCGGTTCATGACGAACTACCTCCTGGGCGGCATGGAGGAGATGCGTCCCTGGATTATTCCAGTGGATCCTTTCGACAACGAAAGCAGCACCCAGCGAAACATGGCCCCCATGAAGGAGGCGCTGCGCTTCCTCCGCCAAGGGGGTGCGCTGGCCATCTTCCCCAGTGGGGAAGTGGCGCATTTCAAGATGGGCCGTGGTGTGGAGGAGAGCCCGTGGAGTTCGCACGTGGGTGCCTTGGTGCGCCGGACCAAGGCGACCGTGCTTCCGGTGTATTTTGAAGGACAAAACAGCGCCTTGTTCCACGCCGCCGGTCTGCTGCATCCCCTCATGCGCACGGGCCTGATCTTCCGCGAGCTTTTCCGGCGCAGTCGTGAGGCCGTGCAAGTCAGAGTTGGCCAGCCCATCCCATTCTCGCGGCTAAAGAAGTTCGAGGACGACGAGGGGCTCACGCGGTACCTCCGGCTGCATACCTTCATCCTCAGCCAGCGTGGCAGGGATGAACACGGCAGCAAAGACCCGCGTGAAGTGGCCGCAGAACCCGTGCGCGCGCCAACGATACCGGCGCGGCAGGAGGAGGGGGAGCAGCAGGCCTTCGAGCACGAAATTGAGAGTCTGCGCAGTCACAATGCCCTCCTCGCCAAGCAGGGGAACTTGGCCGTGTTCGTGGCCTCGGCCCAGGAGATTCCCCATCTGCTCCGTGAAATCGGCCGGCTGCGTGAAGTGACTTTCCGCGAGGTGGGAGAGGGGACCGGTGAAGATCTCGATCTCGACAAGTTTGATGACCACTACCTCCACATTGTCCTGTGGGATGAGAAGGAGCGCCGCGTTGCCGGTGCCTACCGGTTGGGCCGCGCGGATGTGATCCTGCGCCGCTATGGGCGCAGAGGTTTGTACACCAGCACGCTCTTCAAGTTTCAGAAACCCTTCCTCCAGCATTTGGATGATGCGCTGGAAATGGGACGCAGCTTTGTCGCGCCGAATTATCAGCGAAGCGTGGCGGCGCTTCCACTTCTCTGGAAGGGGGTGCTCACGTGGGTGGCCCGTCATCCTCATTACAAGAAGCTCTTCGGACCGGTGAGCATCAGCGGCGAGTACCAGGGACTCTCGCGCAAGCTCATGGTGGAGTTTCTGAGCGACAACAACCTGCATCCGGACCTGGCCACGCTGGTGAAGCCACGCAAACCTTTCCGCTACGGGAAGAACCGCAAGCTGCTCCGTGAGTTCATCTCCGCTGAACTCGGCAACGTGGATGACTTCTCTGCGCTCATCTCCAGTCTGGAGGATGACGGCAAGGGTATTCCCACCCTGCTGAAGCACTACCTTCGCCTCAACGGCACGCTCTTGAGCTTCAACGTGGACAAGTCCTTCTCCTCATGCCTGGACGGACTCATCCTGGTGAACATCACCGAAACAGATCCGCGTCTGCTCGCCAAGTACATGGGCGAGGAAGCCTGCACCGGATACTTGAAGCATCACGGGCTGCTCCAGCCTGCGATGGGTGATGTCGTGGCATCCCAAGAAGTAGCGAACGAAACCCAGAGAGCGTGAGTCGGCGGACGCGTCAACAGTACTACCGTTTCCACGCGCTCACCCGTGCATTGGTGAACTCCACCTTGGCCCGCTCATAGGGCACATAGCTGATCATGGGCTGGTAGGCGAAGAAGGGATCGTAGTAGTAGCGATGCGGGCCATAGCTGCCCCAGTACCCGAATCCGGGTCCCGGGAAGCCCCCGGGCACGGCATCGTACGCCAGATAAGACCACTGCTCCATGGGCTTGCCTGACTTCGAACCCTTGAAGGCCCTGTCCGGCCGGCCCCAAGCGATGAAGACCGCCTGCTTGCTCATGCCTTCCTCAATCTCTCCACGGGCCACCAGGCTCTTGTGGCGCTCGCTCAGCTTGTTGTAGATGTCCGGATTCCGCTCGATGCGCTTGGCAACGGGCGAGGCGCAACTGGCAAGGAGAAGGGCTGCAGCGGCCAGGATGAGTCGGGAGATCGTTTTCATGAGAAGTAACGGTCATGGATTGGACCAGCGGAGTTCTACAGCGTTGAAGCATACCATGAATCGGGGAATTCGCACTGTCCCGCTTTGCACGCGCTGCCTTGAAGCACGACGTAAAATCCTTCCGCCGTGAGCATTTAGCCCGACTGCCTTGCCACTTCGATGCGAACCTCTTACACTTGCGATCTCGTGATTCGTACTCTGGCACGCTGCTGGCCCTTGGCACGTGGAGAGACACGCGGTCTCTTTCTACATTCTCCCCTTCTCAGCCATGCTACTCACCCACACTAATGCCAACGGAGAAGCCGCCATGGTGGACATTTCGTCCAAGCCAGTATCGCGTCGCGAAGCGGTCGCCACCGGGCACATCAAGCTGCAACCTGCCACGCTTGAACTGATTCGCGAGAATCAGATTCAGAAAGGGGATGTCCTCGCCGTGGCCCGCATCGCGGGCATCCAGGCGGCGAAGCTCACCCAGCATCTCATTCCGTTGTGCCACCAGATTCCCCTGAGCAAGGTGGGCGTGGACTTCGTGCTCAATCCGGAGGGTATCACCG
>JAEYUU010000539.1 GCA_023429545.1 Verrucomicrobiota bacterium | reverse complement strand
GCCTGAAGGGGATGGCTACTACAAGGCGCGTGGCTTCTGGCCCAACGGCCACCTCGGTGAGGACTGGAACGGGCGCGGCGGCGGCGACAGCGACCTGGGTGATCCCATTTACTGCATCGGCCGCGGTGTGGTGGTGCAGTCTGAGGACGTGAAGGTGGGCTGGGGAAATGTGGTCATCATCCGGCATGCGTACCGGGAGATCACCGGCAAGATCGAAATCGTGGACTCCCTCTACGGGCATCTCCTCCAGCGCAATGTCAAGGTGGGTCAAATCGTGGAGCGCGGGCAACTGGTGGGCACCATGGGCGGAAACAACGGCATGTACCCCGTACACCTGCACCTGGAGGTGCGGAAGAACCTGGCCATCGGGATGAACCGCAGCAGATTCGCCCGCGACTACTCGAACTATCACAGCCCCACGGCCTTCATCAATGCGCACCGGCGGCTCGCCACGGACGCCCGGCGCTATGACATCCCGATCGATACCTTTGCTCCCTACGGCGGCGAGTTGACGGAAGCCCAGGAGCAGGTGTCCCGCTCCACCTCTCCCTCGACCTACACGCACAAGTCCCCCTCCGCGAAGGCTGGAAAGCCAGATGCCAGCGGGGTGATTCGCACGGGACGTGGGCTGCGCATTCCCGTGGTGGGCGGCGCTGCAAGACCGGGTGTTGCCCCTGCACCAGCCCCTGGCGGCACCGTGACAACACCAGGGGTACCCCCTGCGCCTGCGCCCGCGACGCCCACCGCGGATAAGAATGACTTCTGGTCCCGCTTGAAGGGCAAGCTCAAAGAGGGGCAGGTGACGCCGGGAATTGAGGAGAAAAAGTAGGGGGCAAGAGCTTCCAGAAAAGGCTCCGCACCCGGATTGCCGACCGCCGGCACTAAGGCTAGCACCGCTCCTTGAACAGGGGCACTTCGCGTTTTGTGAAGATGATGGGATTCCTTCCAGAAAATGACGCCAAACTTATCGTCTCTCCATTGCCCAACATGCTGAGGCACGATGGATCAAGAAGCGGCATCTAACTTGGTGCCGTCATTGCAGGTGAACTCGCTCACCCTCGCAGATATTTCCGAGACGTCAGCCTACCGCTTCGCCACGAGGTCATACCCGCGCCAGTCCTGGATGGTGACCTCCGCGAACTCACCCACGGGCAGGTCTGCATCCACGAACACGGTGCCGTCGATGTCCGGGGCATCCATGTAGGTGCGGGCCTCGCCGGGCTTTTCCACGAGCACACGGACGGTCTTGCCCACCATGCTGGCGTTGAACTCTTCCGCGCGATTCTGCAGGGCACGCATGGCTTCATTCCACCGGCGCTGGCGCGTGCTGTGGTGGATGTGCCCATCCATCTTGTAGGCACGGGTGCCTTCTTCCTTGGAGTAGTTGAAGACGCCGGCGCGCTCGAACTTCGTCTCGTCGATGAACTGCACGAGCTCTTCGAAGTCCGCCTCGGTCTCGCCGGGGATACCGACGATGAAGGTGGTGCGGATGGCCCGCCCGGGAATGCCTTCGCGCATGCGCTTCACGAGATTGCGGATGTAGTCTCCATCCGTCTCGCGCTTCATGAGGGTCAGCATGTTGTCGCTGATGTGCTGCAGCGGGATGTCCACGTAGCGGGCCACCTTGGGTGATTCCGCGATGGCCTGGATGAGTTCATCGCTCCAGTGCGCGGGATGCGTGTAGAGCAGGCGGATCCAGAAATCACCTTCAATGGCATTGAGCGCGCGCACCAGGGTGGCGAGGCTCTCGCCGCGGGAGCTGTCCACGCCGCTGCGCGGGTTCGGGCGCTGCCCTTCCCACTTGTCCATGCCGAAGTAGGTTGTGTCCTGGGAGATGAGGTTGATTTCCTTCACCCCGCTCTTCACCAGGGCTTCCACTTCCTTCACCACGCTCTCCTGGGTGCGGCTGCGGTGACGTCCGCGGATTTTCGGGATGATGCAGAAGCTGCAGGGGTGGTTGCACCCTTCGGCGATCTTCACATACGCCGAGTGCTTCGGGGTGAGGCGGAAGCGGGGCGTATCGTAGTCCGGAATCCACTGCGGCTTCTCCGTGACGTGGTTCTCGGGCGCCTCGTCCTCGGTGCGCTTGCGGCCCATGAGGCCTTCGATGACCGGGGCCACCTTCGTGAGCTGGTCCAGGCCGATGAAGGCATCCACCTCCGGCATGAGGTTCGGCAGCTCCTGGGAGAAGCGCTGGGCCATGCAGCCGGCGACGATGATCTTCTGCTTTGCCCTCTTTTTCCCGCCCTCGGCACGGCCGTCCACGGCCTCGTACACGCTGGCGACGCTCTCCTTCTTCGCCATGTCGATGAAGGAGCAGGTGTTGATGATGAGCACATCGGCAAGTTCCGGCTCCGGCGTCATGGCCATGCCCGCCTGCTGGAGGTGGCCGATCATGATTTCCGAATCAATGAGGTTCTTGGCACAGCCAAGGGAGACGAGTCCGACTTTGATCATGGGGGGCGGAGTCTAGCACGGATTGGGGAATGGGAAAGGAATTCGTGGAGGGGGGCGGGGCGGAAAGGTGACTGACGTCCTCCCATTGCAACCTGCGACTCCAAGCTCGACGCCTAAGGAGGTTTCTCCCATCATGCGGCGATGTCAGAGAAAACTCTCGAAGCTCTCCCTGAGAATGGAAAACACCGCCGCCCCTGGCTCATCCTGGGTGGCATTGCGCTGATTTTGGTCGGAGTGCTGGGCTGGTTGGTGCTGGAGGACGATTCACCGCCGGACGACTCGGAAATGATCCCAAAGTGGACCGCGAATAATCTCCACGGCAATCCTCTGGCCGTCTTTTGCTCTGAGAGCCGGCAAACGAAAGCCGACGCCTATGGAGACCTTTCTCCTGAAGTCACCCAACTCAAGGGGGGGGGCATCGCTCGCGCAAAGGCGTTTCTGAATGAGCAAACATCCGCATTGCGCGCCTTTGACCAAATCACGCAGACAGACCCTTCCACCTGGTTGTGGCCGGATGGGGAACACATGGCCCTTCCCTACCATTCCATGGAATATCTGTTGAACTGCGCGGCCATCGCCAACGTACTTGGCCTGAAAGCGAAAGTGCTCGCGCATGAGGGCAAGATTGAAGAGGCAGTGCAACTCTCACTCCGTCTGGCAAGACTCGGCTCAGGCATGCAGCGGGCGGAAGGCACTCCGATGCATCTGGCCGTCGCAATGAACATTCAGCGTCTTGGAGAAAATGGAATCGTTTCAGCAATGAACTCCAAAGACGCACCTCGCGATGTCCTGGTCGAAGCCCTGAAGGAGCTCACCAACCTTGAGATGCCTCGCCGTGCGGATCTGCAATTTGCCATGCGGGCGGACTACCGATATTTCCTCAATGTCCTGGATATCGTAGAAAAATCCAAGTCAACCTCCAAAACTCCCGCCGACCTCGCGAGGCTGCCCAAATTCCTTTTCAAGAGACATCGGACCATGAACCTGCGCCTGAGGGTTGACATCCCAATCATGAACGCGCTCAACGAAGGCTGGCGGGAGGGTCTGGCGGCTGCCCAGGCTGGGGATCAGATGCTCCATGATCTTGGCTCAAAACGAAGTCTCGGATTCTTCCTAGATCCCAACTTTGGCGGAAAAGCCTTCTATATCATTTCGGCTCCGACCACTCTGGCATTCCTCAGGAACAGCATGGATGCGTGTGCCGCACGTGAGCAGCGCAAAGTGATACTCGCCTTGCGTCTCCATGAAATGGATCACGGCACACTTCCTGCCATGCTGGACGCTCTCGTCCCTGCCTATGTGCCCGTGGTGCCGGAAGATATCTATACTGGTAAGCCGCTGCTTTGGAACAGGGGGGAGCGAATCGTCTATTCCGTGGGCCGCAATGGCACGGATGACGGCGGACAGATCAACGATGAGAGGCCCGGCAAGGGACTCGATCTTGGGATGTCTTATCCCTGGAAGCAGGTCATCAAAGAACTCTGAGCATCAACAGTCAACAGGTTTGCATGAAGTGAGATAGCTCCTTTAGTTTCACGTTCTTTTTCTGCCTTTTCATGCCCAACCTCCGCCCCGCCACTAAAGCTGATCTCCCGGCCATCAATGCCATCTACAACCACTACGTGCTGCACTCGACCTGCACGTACCAGACGGAGCCGAGCACGGCGGAGGAGCGGCTGGAGTGGTTCCGGCAGCATGGGGAGAAGCATCCCGTGATCGTGGCGGAGGAGGAGGGCCAGGTGGTCGGCTGGGGCTCACTGAGCCGGTTCCATCCACGTGCGGCGTATGGGCACAGTGTGGAGGATTCCGTGTACCTGCACCACGAGTGGCTCGGGCGCGGTGTGGGCGGCATCTTGCTGGGCGAGCTCTTGCGTCTCGCGAAGGAACTGGGGCACCACACCGTGCTCGGCGGTATCGATGCAGACCAGGCCGCAAGCGTGGCGCTGCATGCGAAGTTCGGCTTTGTGAAAGTGTCCCACCTCAAGGAAGTGGGCTACAAACAGGGACGCTGGCTGGATGTGATCTGGATGCAGAAGATGCTGTAACGATGTGAGAGACCAGCGATTGATAGTGCTCATTCGCGGCCCCTTTCATCAAGACACATGAGTGTGGAAAAAGCCCCAAGGCAGAGTATGCTGCCACACGCAAGCGCCTGCTCCCATGCCCGCTGATCTCACCGACCTCATCATCCGCGAGCTGACTGTGGACGAGTTTCCGCAGGTTCTGCCCCTGATCGAGCAGCACAATGCCAAGCTGGCTCCGGCGGAGTTACGGCGGCGGCTGGATTCGATGATCCCGCACGGGTACCACTGCATCGCGGCCTTTCTGGAAGGGCGCATGGTGGGCGTGGCAGGCTACTGGCTCGGTGCCCGCTTCTACTGCGGCGAATACATGGACGTGGACAATGTCTTCGTGCTGCCCGAGCTGCGCTCCCACGGCATCGGCTGGCGCATGATGGACTGGCTGCATGAGAAGGCGCAGGAACTGCGCTGCAAGGTGGTGATGCTGGATTCCTATACCAGCTACGTGGATGCCCACCGCTTCTACCTGCGCATGGGATATGAAATCCTGGGCTACCATTTCGTAAAACGTCTGCCGGAATCGCCTCAGCCCGCGTAGTTTCTGGATAACAATAATGCATGAGCACCATCGCGAAGACTCCCGAGCCGCCGTACTACGCCGTCATTTTCACCAGCGCCCGCACGGGCGACGATCGCGGCTATCGGCACATGGCCGACCGCATGGTAGAACTCGCCCGTGAGCAGCCTGGCTTCCTGGGCGTGGAAAGCGTGCGCAGCGCGGATGGCGTGGGCATCACGGTAAGCTACTGGGAGAGTGAGGAGGCCATTCGCGCCTGGAAGGCGAACGCGGAACACCAGGCGGCGCAGCGTGGCGGCCAGACCACGTGGTACGCGGACTATTTTCTGCGTGTGGCGAAGGTGGAGAGACAGTATGGGAAGCCGCTCGCGTAACTGAGTTGATTCGGCAGTAACAGCCTACAATCC
>JAEYUU010000433.1 GCA_023429545.1 Verrucomicrobiota bacterium | reverse complement strand
GAGTACGGTGGCTTCGAGGGTCTGCTCACGAGGGCGAATGTCGTGGAGCAAATTCTCGCCAAGGTCGCTCCCGCTCCCACTTCTTCCGCGGGACTGCAATCCATCGGCCCGGATCGTTACCTGGTCTCCGGCACCACTCGCCTGGATGAACTGGAGCGCGAACTGGAGCTCGAGTTTGAGGCGGAAGGCGTGGATACCATCGGTGGGCTCGTGCTCAATGCCTTTGGCTATCCTCCGAAACCCGGCGAGCACATCACCGTCGCAGGCGTGCACATCAAGGTGAAGCGCACCGCCCGCGCGCGCATCCAGCAGTTGGAACTGCATGTGCTCGACACCACCGAGGAGGAGGCAGAATTTCCATGATCTGGTTCCTGCTGCCTGCCTGCCTCGTGCTCGCGTTCATCCTCTCCGGCATGGAGAGCGCGCTGCTCACCGTCAGCCGCGTGCGCGCCCGCCACGCTGCGGATGAAGGGGACAGGCTCGCTGCGCGTCTGGCTGCGCTGCTTGAGAGACGGAATGAAATCCTTCATACTGTGACGGTGCTGAATCGTGCCATGGGCCTCGGCGCCTTCACCATGGTGGCCGTGGCGCTGGTGCATATCCTGGGTCCCTGGGGCTGGGCGGCGGCACTGCTGCTGGCGCTGCCTGTCTTTCTCATCGGACTTGAGCTCGTGCCGAAGGTCCTCTTCCGCCGCTATCCCTTCCGGCTGCTGCGTGGCTTCGCACCGCTGCTCAGTTTCATTCATCGCGCCTCCACGCCAACGCTGTGGCTCGCACGGCTCATCACGCCGAAACAGCTCACCTCGCCTTCCCATGTCAACGGCATGGGCCTTTCCTCCGTGGCAACATCCGTGGCCGGGCTGGGCGTGCTGCCAGAGGAGACCTGCAAGCTGCTCCACGGGCTGGCGGAATTTCATTCTCTCCAGGCGCGCAATGTCATGACCCCTCTCAAGCAGGTGAGTGCGCTTCCTCCGGATCTGCCCCTTGCCAGTGTCATCGCCATGTCCAAGGAGGTGCCCCTGCCATGGCGGGCCGTCATGACCACCGATGGCACGCTCAGGGGCTGGCTCGACATGACAGCACTACCGGCCACGCCGTCACGCGACCGGCTGGTGCGCCAGTTCATGCGTCCGCTGCTGCAGCTTCGCGCGAGCGACGCCGCACTGCGTTGCCTCCAGGCCTTGCGTAAACGTGGTGAGCCCGTCGCCGCTGTGCTGGATGAGAAAGGCGAAACCGTCGGACTTGTCACCCAAAAGGGATTGGTACAGGCCTTGCTCGCGCAGAACAGGAAGAATGGGAACGGGCACAAGTAGGGGTGGTCAGTTCCCCTGCCACGATTTCCAAAAGGCCTCGGTCTGCACCACGTCCGGCCGCACTTCCCACACCGCGGCGGCATCTTCTTCGCCTTCGTTCAGTTGCCCCGGCACGGTGATGAGCCGGTAGTCCATGCCCCACATCCGCGCCCACGGCTCGAAACTCAGGCCGTGTGGATTCTCCATCACACGCCGGGTGGGCTCATCGGCCTCCTGCAACCAGCCAACACGCGAAAAGATCTTCCCTCCGCCATTGTTGATCACCACCAGCCTCCGCTTACCGGATTTCAACTGCGGCAGAATCCATGGAGCGCCCAGATCATAGATCGCACTGAGGTCCCCTACGATGAGCCACGACTCCTGCGACTGTGCAGAAAGCCCCAACCACGTGGAAACGAGTCCGTCGATGCCATTGGCCCCACGGTTGGCAAAAAGCGCCGCACCCACAGGCGGTGCATCACCAGCCAGATTCCACTCGCGAATAGGCAGGCTGTTTCCCAGCATGACCATGCTGCCCTCCCCCATCGCACGCGAGAGATGTCCCATCCATGCCGGCTCAGAGAGCGGATGGGTAGTCCGCAACTCCTCCAGACGATCCGGCTCAGAAATCACCGGCATCGCGGAGGCCACTACCGGCACATGAAAATCGGAATGGCGGAGTACGCCCCACGGACAGGTCACCACACCTTCAGTCCTTGATAACCCCCGGAAGAGAGCGCGCGAAATATTGAGCACGGGAATTTCCTCGCGTGCATCAAGGTCACGCCACCACCGCCATGAAGGCACACTTCCCAGGCGTACCACACGCTTCGCATCGTAGGAGCGCAGCGTGGATTCACCGCCCGCCAGAAGCTGCGACTTCAGGGATTCTTCGCCGAGGAGATTGGATGTCGCCTCTGCCATCACGGGCACACCCACCTTCAGCAGAAACTCCCGCGCCGCAGGCACATCGGCCGGATGCAGTCCCCCCACGAGGGCAAGCATCGGCCCCTTTGCG
Source organism: Verrucomicrobiota bacterium (assembly GCA_023429545.1). GTDB lineage: Bacteria > Verrucomicrobiota > Verrucomicrobiia > Verrucomicrobiales > Verrucomicrobiaceae > Roseimicrobium. The sequence goes on along the minus strand of JAEYUU010000433.1, from coordinate 1,679 downwards.
CTCCAGATCCGGCCGGCCCCTTCCCTATCCCACTCGGGAGCCGGATGTTGCGAGGGCTTCCGGGCCGGCGGATTTTTGTGCTCTACTTGGAAGCAGGCAAAGCCCTCCTCCAGGCAGATGTTGAAATGCTGCGGTCCCACCCCGGGACGGAACAGCCCCACGGTGGCGTGATACTCCTCGCTGCGATATTCCATCTCCACATCACGCACCACGTACCCGCCGAAGAAGCCCATCTGCTCCACCGCCTGTGGAGCACCGCTGCCGCGATATCGCGAAGGGCGATCCGCCGTCACCGCAATCAATGGCAGCGCCTGGTAGTGCGCCTCCATCATGGCGGGAAACAGTTCCGCCACCGCCGTGCCCGAAGTGGTGACCACCGCCACCGGCCGGCGCGAGTGCATCACCCGCCCCAAGGCGAAGAATGCCGCGCTACGCTCCTCCACAAAATGATACACCACGGATCCGCGCACGAGGAGCAGGTGCAGCAGTTGCGCATTGCGCGCGCCCGCTGCCACGCAGAACTCGCGCACGCCCAGCAGATCCAGTTCATTGAGCAGCGCGGAGATCAATTCCACGTTCCGCTGCACGGCGGCATGCTCAGGAGAACCGTCGGAGGCCGGCATGATCAGACACCAAAAAGTTTCGCCACGGACTCGCGTTTCAGCCGGAGTTCGCGCCATTCATGATCAAACGCGCTGCCGCCCACGATGCCGCAGCCGCTGGACAGGTACACGGTGCCATCTTTCCAGGCCAGTCCGCGGATGCTCACCACACAGTGGAACGCGTCATTGATCTTCAATCCAAAAGGAGCGCCAAAAAACGCGGGAGTCTTCAACTGGCGGCGATACTCCGCCAGCTTCTCCCGCCCCGACTCATCCCGGGGCAGACAGCCCACGGCAGGCGTCGGGTGCAACCGTGCCACAAGTTCATTGATGTCAGGCTTCTCCTTTAGTTCCACGGAAATGTCCGTGCGGAAATGGGTGAGCCCTGCGGGATGGCTGATGTCCCGCACTCCGCGTGTCACCTTGCCGAGCCCTGCCAGCGCTTCCTCGATGAATCCGGCGACCAGTTCATGCTCTTCAATCTCCTTCACATCCGCCGCAAAACTGTCCTCGCGATTTGGCTTCGCCGTGCCTGCCAGCGCCATGGTCTTCAGGGTGCCATTCTCGATCTGCATCAGCAGTTCCGGCGTGGCACCGAGAAATCCCCCACCTTCCTGCACCCGGGCATAGCCCCATAGTCCGGCAGGCGCGTCCAGCACCCGGCGGAGCAGCACCTGCGGATTTCCGGATTGGAGTTCACCTTCTTCTGTGAGCACCGGCACGAGTTTGCGGAGCTTGTGCGCCAGCACATCTTTCCGGATGCGCCGGAAGGCCATCTTGAACCACTCCGTGGCCGGCTTCTGCCAGCGCACCACCGGGGGCGCCGCGCCGTTGAGTTGTTCCTGCTGGGGGAATGAAGCCCAGCTTTGCGCGCCGCTTTGGAGGGGCGTCAGGCGTGAGGGAATCTTCCAGGGCCTGGGGTCGGAAAGCGTGAAATCGTTCACATAGAAGGCAATACCGTCCGGCGGTGCCGCCGCTTCCGCAAACGGCCCCTCTCCCCCCCATGCCCGTCCGTCGGGAAGCCTGAAAAGCGCGAGGTCCATCATGAATCTATCTGAGCATGCACCTTTGCGCGGG
>JAEYUU010000416.1 GCA_023429545.1 Verrucomicrobiota bacterium | reverse complement strand
GCTCCTCCATGTCCGGCGTCTGGTACATGGGTCGCGCAAACATGAATTCCCAGTGGAAGGAGGCGCACTTGGGTTTCAACAGTGCGAGGTTCAGTGGCTCGCGGTTGTCCACGATGGCGCAAATTTTTCCCTGCGGGCGGATGGCCTCCGCCATGCCCGTCCAGTACGTGTCCACATCGCTGCAGTTGTAGATTCCATCCACTTCCCCCACACCAATCTCCTTGAGCTGGGCGAGCAACGGCTTCTGATGATTGATCACATGCTGCGCTCCCATTTCCTTGCACCAGGCCGCGGAGGTCTCGCGCGAGGCCGTGGCAACCACCGTGAGTCCGGCCAGGCGTGCTGCGAGCTGGATGGCAATGGATCCCACACCACCGGCTCCGCCGATGACGAGCAGGGACTTGGCTTCGTTCAGCTTCGGGTGCTCGATGGAGAATCCCATGCGGTCAAAGAGACCTTCATAAGCTGTGATAGTCGTCAATGGCATGGCTGCAGCCTGCGGGAAATCCAGGTGTGGCGGCTTGTGCGCCACGATGCGTTCATCCACGCACTGGTACTGCGCATTGCAGCCATCGCGCGTGATGTCGCCTGCATACCACACTTCGTCGCCAGCCTTGAAGCGTGTGACTTCATCACCCACGGCCTCCACCACTCCGGCAGCATCCCAGCCCAGGATGGTCGGCTTCGTGGCATCCGGGGCACGGCGCTTGCGGACTTTGGTGTCGATTGGATTCAGCGCGACCGCGCGAACCCGTACCAGCAGATCCCGCGGCCCCGGCGTTGGCGTGGGGAGATCGATCTCGGTGAAGCACCTGGGATCGTCGAGCGGAAGACTCTGGGTGAGGGCGATGGCTTTCATGCGGCAACGTCATTACGAATGACGTAGAGAAATCGGTTCACAATGACAGATGGCCGGATGTTTCCCGCGCAAGCATGGGCAATCCATCCGCCAGATGAATCCAGGGAGGCCAGTGCCAGCATAGCGCACGGCTCCGCAGAGGCAATCGCCGGTAATCCGGATTGCATGCATCCTCGGGAATGGTGATACCCTCGCGTGATGGCGGAGGGAACACCATCACGCATGCCAGTGGCGGCGCGCCGCTACCTATTCTTCCAGCCGCACCGGATTCGTCAGTTCGCCGATGCCCTCAATGGCGATCGTCACGCTGTCACCCGCCTGGAGCCAGCGTGGCGGATTGCGTGCCATGCCCACGCCATGCGGTGTGCCGGTGAGAATGACCGTCCCGGGAAGCAACGTGGTGCTGCCGCTCAGGAATTCAATCAGCGTGGGCACATCGAAGATCATGTCGCTCGTATTCCAATCCTGAAGCACTTCGCCATTCACGATGGTCTTGATCTGCAGCGCGTTGGGATTTGGGATCTCATCCGGCGTCACGAGGCACGGGCCGAGCGGGCAGAAGGTGTCAAAAGTCTTTCCACGGCACCACTGGCTGCCGCCCCAATCCTTTTGCCAGTCGCGCGCGCTCACGTCATTCGCGCAGGTGTATCCCAGCACATAGCTCAGGGCATCGGCCTTGCTCACGTTCTTGCAGGGCTTGCCAATCACCACGGCCAGCTCGCACTCATAGTCCACCTGCTGGCTGGCCAGCTTCGTGGGCAGCTCGATGGGGTCGCCGGGATGCTGCAGCGCGCTGACCGCCTTGTGAAAGAGCACCGGATGCTGCGGGATGGGTGCATTGCTCTCCGCCGCGTGGTGCCGGTAGTTCAGGCCAATGCAAGGAATGCTGACTGGTGCGATGGGCGCGAGCAGCTTTTTCACGTCGGCACGTTCGTTGGAATCACGAAACTCCCCGAAGATTTCTCCCTCCAGAAGGGTCGTGCTGCCGTCGTCATGGAGCACGCCGAAACGGATGAGATCGAGGGGGTCTTGGAAGCGGACGATTTTCACTGGGTGGGCGGGTTGGGAAGGTTGGAGGATTCGTGCAGTCCAGATGTGTCATGACACCGCCACCTTGCAAGCGATTAGCGATTCTGATGTCAGACAACAAACGCACGTTCAACTTGTCGCATGTCATTGCCATGAAAAAACAACCCCTCTCGATGAATCGAATGACGCGTGGATTTGCACTATTGTGTCTCGCGGTCAGTGTCCCCATCCTGCTTCCATGCTGTGCCAGTACTGGCTACCAGGAAAGACCAAAGCAGGCAGACCTGGCCAAGGCTGGCGTGCAACGACCATCCCTCTACGAATGGAACGAAGTGGCGGAGTCAGCCCCTGGGCCGGCCAAGGTGCGCATCGAACTCGATGAGCAGAAGGCCTACATCTACAAGGGAGGACAACTCACAGCGTGGACCTACCTTGCCTCCGGTCGTGAGAACCACCAAACACCGCAGGGCACGTTTCGCATCATGGAGAAGCAGTCGGAGAAGTCCTCATCCCAGTACGGGATGATTCTGGATGCCAATGGCAATGTCATCGACAGCGATGCGACCAATGGCGTGGAACCCATTCCGCCGGGGGGGCGCTTCGTTGGAGCTCCCATGCCGTATTGGATGAGACTCACCGGCCATGGCATTGGCATGCACGCCGGGCACATTCCCAATCCCGGCCTGCCGGCTTCGCATGGTTGCATCCGCCTGCCGTCTGACGTCGCTGCAAGGCTGTATGAGGTGGTGGATGTGGGCACGGAAGTTACCATCAGTGGCGCCGCGCCTCGGAGCTAATGGTAAAGCCGTTTCAAGGAGCGGGGCATTCCTGCCCGCATGTCAGCATGGTGGTGGTTCTTCACCATACACCAGCGTGCTGGACTCAAACACAGCATGATGTGTGTGCCACAGGATGACAAGCTATGGACAATCGCTGCACGGGGCGGGGGGGATGCACCCACCCCTGAGATTGGCGGCCACCAAGTTGCCCCGGTTTCTTTCCAGTTGGCGAACGCCATCCCCGTGATAACTTGCGCTCCATGAACGGTATGTGGCATGTTTTTCTTCATCGATTGGGCATGTTTGGCTCGGCAGCTCTGGTGGTAGGGCTCCTGCCGTCCTGCGCGATGAGCAGTGCCGAACGAGAAAGGCTTCGCCAGGAGGAGCAAGCCAAGGCAAACCAGCCGCCGCCTTTGTACGAGTGGGATGATGCTTTGGCAGCCACAGGACCCACGGCCATACGCATTGAGCTCTCCGAGCAGAAGGCCTACATCTACCGGGGTGGACAACAGGCCGCCTGGACCTACCTCGCTTCTGGCCGCGGTAGACATGCCACTCCCGCAGGGAAGTATCGGGTCATTGAAAAGCTTAGGCACAAGTCTTCCAACCGGTACGGAGTGGTTGTGGACTCTTCCGGTAATGTCATTGACAGCGATGCCACTGCGGGCCGTGAGCCCGTACCTTCAGGGGGGCGATTCGTCGGATCTCCCATGCCCTACTGGATGAGACTTACCGGCTATGGCATCGGCATGCATGCGGGCCACATTCCGAATCCCGGCCATCCCGCGTCACACGGATGCATTCGTCTGCCGAAAGAACTTGCTGCCAAA
>JAEYUU010000275.1 GCA_023429545.1 Verrucomicrobiota bacterium | reverse complement strand
ATCCCCTTCTGATCACGCATCACGGGACCCATGCTCCAGAGGATGAAGCCAGCAGTATTGCTGCGACGCGGTCCGATTTTCCGCTCCAGTTCAAGCTGCCTTGCGATCTCGCTCGCAGGCCACTTGTGACTGCCGGCCATGCGATCCACCGCGATGCTCGGGATGATGGCCACGCCACGGGGGTTCGCAGCCGGACTGCGCCACCACTGCAGCAGCGCGGAGAAACTCTGCGGTCCCGCATCCGCCCAGTAGAGCTGCGGGGAGAGGTAGTCGATCCAGCCCTCGCGCATCCACACGAGCGGATCCGAGTAAATTTCCATCACCTGATCGAGCTGCGCCTCCACGCCGCGCGGCACATTCGGCCGCCAGATGCCGAAGGGACTCACGCCAAACCTCTTTCCCCTGCCCGATACGGCCCCATGCAAATCGCGCACGAGTGAGTGCACATTGTTCCGACGCCAGTCTCCCCGGCTCTGCCCCTTGCCATATTTCGCATAGGTGGCGTCATCGGGAAACGTGCCGCGCGTAATACCGCTGCCGGGATAGGGATAGAAGTAGTCATCGATGACCACGCCAGCCACATCGTAGCGGCTCACGATGTCCTCTACCACGCGCACCACATGCTGGCGCACGGCAGGCTCGCCGGGGTCCATCCACAGCATGCTACCCACGCGGCGCACGGCGCCAGGAATGGTGTTCGTCACGTGATTGCGCGCGCGTGAGGACTTGCTGCTGCCGGCGGCGCGATAGGGATTCAGCCACGCATGGATGGCGATGCCCTGACTGCGCCCCTCCGCGATGAAGGTGGCCAGCGGATCATAGCCGGGATCGCCGCCCTGCGTGCCGGTGAGGAAGCGGCTCCAGGGCTCGATGCGCGGGCGGTACAGCGCATCCCCTTCCGGCCGCACCTGGACCATCAGCGTGTTCAATCCACTCGCCGCCGCTGTGCTCACGATGCGGCGAATCTCCGCCCGCTGCGCGTCCGCGGACATGCCGGTGCTGGAGGGAAAGTTCAGATTGTGCACAGCCGCCACCCACGCCGCACGCATTTCCGCGCGTGCCGCAGGCGGAATGGCAACGAGCAACAGGCTGGCAAGGAAAGCGCAAAGAGGGCTGAGGAAGCGTGGGGGGAGGCGCATGGTGAGGGGATGGTGCCCAAGTATTCGCGGCACACCGCCCTCCCGCCAGCACGACCTTGTTAGAAATGAAACGGGACCTCACCCTGCCATCCTCCACTCGCGAGGCGCCTGCTTTCGCAGGGAGCGGCACTAGCCTAGTGCCGTCTTGGAGCATGGCCATGCCAGAGCACTCCGAATCCGTCCGTGAAACTTCGATTACATAGGCTCCGCACCCCATTTTGCCACCCACCGGCACTAAGGCTAGTGCCGCTCCCTGCGAAGAGCGCCCTCCCGCCAGCACGACCTTGCAAAGAAATGCCATGCCCCGCAGCCACGCCCTCCCCCTTCCCTGCATGCTCCCTCGTTGCCAAGCGTATCTCTTTCTGCGACATTTACCTACGGTCCCTGATACGCACGTTTCATCCCTGTCTCCCGGAGCATCCCTTTCCCCTTTTCTCTTTTTACTTTTCACTTTCCCGCATGTCCTCCCGCACGCCATCTGACCCCGCCGCTGCGCCAGAGCCCCCGATCACCAATTTAGGAACCGGCACCCCGCCGCTCCCGAATGAACTGACGCCGGAGTCGCACACGGGCATCCATGTGGGATCGCCCTCGAATTCCGCCGCGGGATTGACGGCCGTACTCTCCTCGCTGAATCACGTCTTCACCCAGGCGGGCGTAGTGCGTGGCACGCAGGCCATGCTGAAGCTGAACCAGAAGGGCGGTTTCGACTGCCCCTCCTGCGCGTGGCCGGACCCGGATGACCATCGCGCGCCCACCGAGTTCTGTGAGAATGGGGCCAAGGCCATCGCCGCCGAGGCCACCTTGAAGCGCGTCACGCGGGAGTTCTTTGCCGAGCGCAGTGTGGCCGAGCTGGCAAACGAATCCGACTACTGGCTGGAGCAGCAGGGCCGCCTCACTGAGCCCATGCTTCTGGAGGCCGGTGCCACGCATTACCAACCTGTGTCCTGGGACGATGCCTTCCGCATCATGGCGGAGGAGTTGAATGCCCTCGCCTCGCCGGATGAGGCCGTGTTCTACACCAGCGGACGCGCCAGCAATGAAGCCGCCTTCCTCTACCAGCTCTTCGTCCGCCAGTACGGCACGAACAACCTGCCTGACTGCTCGAACATGTGCCACGAGTCCAGCGGCGCCGCGCTGAAGGAGACCATCGGCATCGGCAAGGGCACCGTGAAGCTCTCGGATTTCGACAAGGCGGACACCATCCTCGTGGTGGGCCAGAATCCCGGCACGAACCACCCGCGCATGCTCAGCGCCCTGCAGAGCGCCGTGCGCCACGGGGCGAAGGTCATTTCCGTGAACCCCCTGCGCGAGGCAGGGCTGCTCGGCTTCAAGCATCCGCAGGAGGTGCTGGGCATGGCGGGACGCGCCACGAAGCTCACCAGCCAGTACCTCCAGGTGAAAATCAATGGGGACATGGCCCTCTTCCGCGGTCTCGCGAAGGCGTTGATTGCCATGGAAGATGCAAAGCCCGGCAGCACGCTGGACTGGGAATTCATCGGTGGCTACACCGTGGGCGCGCTGGATTACATCGCAGAAGTGCGGCAGACCACCTGGGAGCAGATCGTGCAGCTCAGCGGCCTCCCGCAGGCAGACATTGAGGAGGCCGCGAAGCAGGTCGCCTCTGGAGGAAAGAAGGTCATCTCCTGCTGGGCCATGGGGCTCACGCAGCATCGCAATGCCGTGGCCACCATCGAGGAGGTCGCGCATGTGCATCTCCTGCTCGGCGCCATCGGGCGCGAGGGCGCGGGCCTCTGCCCCGTGCGCGGCCACAGCAATGTGCAGGGTGACCGCACCATGGGCATCTTCGAAAAAATGCCGGACTGGTTCCTGGATAACCTCGGCAAGGTCTTCGGCTTCGAACCGCCGCGCCATCACGGATGGGATACCTGCATGGCCATCAAGGCGATGCATGAGGGCCAGGGAAAGTTTTTCCTCGGCCTCGGGGGAAACTTCCTCTCCGCCACGCCGGACACCGAGTTTACCGCAGCCGCGTTGCGAAATTGCAATCTCACCGCGCATGTCTCCACGAAGCTGAACCGCAGCCACCTGATCACCGGGCGTCGCGGACTCATCCTCCCCTGCCTCGGTCGCTCTGAGTATGACTTGCAGAACGGCATCGAGCAGTTCGTCACCGTGGAGAATTCCATGGGCATCGTGCACATGAGCCGCGGCAGCCTGCGTCCACCCAGCGCCGAGTGCATGAGCGAGACCGCCATCGTCGCCCGCCTCGCCGAGGCCACGCTGAAGGGGCGCAGCACCGTGCCCTGGCGCGAGCTCGCGGGGAACTACGATCTCATCCGCGACAAGATCGAGGCCGTCATCCCCATCTTTGAAAAGTTCAATGAACGCGTGCGCCACCCCGGCGGCTTCTATCTGCATAACGGCGCGCGGGAACGCGAGTTCGACACGCCCACGGGGAATGGCAAAGCCGTCTTCGTGAAGAATCCCCTCACCGCCCTGGAACCCGGCCCCGGCCAACTGGTGCTGCAGACCTTCCGCAGCCACGATCAGTTCAACACCACCATCTACGGCCTCCACGACCGCTACCGCGGCATCAGCAACGAACGCCGCATTGTGTTTTTGAATCCGGAGGACATGAAGGCACGCGGCATCGGCCCCGTAAAGCCCGTGGACATCACCAGCCATTGGAACGGCGAGACCCGGGTGGCGCGGAACTTTTTGGCGATTCCCTATGATATCCCGGCGGGGACGGCAGCGGCCTATTTCCCAGAGGCGAATGTTTTGGTGCCAGTGGATAGCGTGGCCGAGGTGAGCAATACGCCGACGTCGAAGGGGGTGTTGGTGACGGTGGAGAGGGTGTGAGACGGAAATGTAGAGCGCAAACTACGCAAGCTTTCCACGGTCGCATGCTTTAAGTTGGCAGCGGCAGACCAATGCGACTTAAGAATAATTGTCACCAATCCTCAGGATTCAGTGGTTACGTCTTCACAGACCTTCCTCGGATTGTGGAACACCTTCGGCGTTCAAGCATCTGCCTGACGTCGCCGAGGTGGCGTCTGCCTCGCGGACTGACCCCGGCCTATGCAATGTTCAACGCCTGCGGCGTAGAGCTTCCTCAATGGCGCGTCAGGGATGCTGCAACAGTTCACGCTGAGGGCAGCGTGAGCCACTTTGGCAAAGCCTCGTCTCTCCCAAGAAGACCCAGTTTTGCACACGGCGGCATAGTCGATGGCGACACCTCTGGTTCGAAAATTTTACGCCGAAGGCATTGCACCTCGTCCAGCCTAGGGT
>JAEYUU010000462.1 GCA_023429545.1 Verrucomicrobiota bacterium | reverse complement strand
TCTATGCGACCCCGCCGCTGGAAGGCCTGGCCAGGTTGTTGCCACGTTCACTGCAAAAAAAGCTCACATCGAGAAAAATGTCAGGGATCCCTGTTGATCGGGTCCGTTGCCTGTGGGGAAATACCCTTCAGGAACACGCCCGGCACAGGCTCGGATTTTCGAAAGATGTTACCTGGATGAAGCTGGATCAAGGTTACTCACTCGCAGCGGCCTCCCGCGCCCGAAACGAGCGGGCTAATCTCTTCCTCTACAGTCCCTATGCGTGGGAAGCCTTCGTGGCCCGCTATGCGCATGTGCCGCGGAAGGTGCTCTTCCAGTACCATCCGCATCCCGCTACAGAGGATAGGATTCTAAGTGATGATGCGTCAAGGTTCCCACCCCAAGGCACGCCCTTCCACTCCCCCCATGGCGGGGATTCGGGAAATGAATTGCGGAAACGCGAATCGGAAGCCTGGCGACATGCTGATCTCATTTTCTGCGCGAGCCGGTTTACCATGCTTTCTCTCGTCAACGCTGGCTGTCCGGAAGAGCGCTGCCGAGTGGTCCCTTACGGCATCGATTTGCCGGAGGGCACTGCGACCGTCGCCCCCCCCAGCCGGTTCAGGGTGATATTTGTGGGCACTGGCGTGCGGAGAAAAGGTCTACACCACCTCCTCCAGGCCTGGCGGCTTGCACATCTGCCAGCGTCCAGTGAGTTGCTCCTGGTTTGTCGAAGCCTGGATGAAGAATTGGAGCGCGTAGCCGCCGGAACTCCCCGCACAAGAGTGTGCAAAGGGTTGGATAGTGCAGAATTGCAATCAGCTTATGCGGACAGCACACTGTTTGCCATGCCCTCTTTGGTCGAAGGGTTCGGCCAGGTGTTTCTTGAAGCGCTGGCTGCAGGTTGTCCTGTCTTGGGTACGGAAAACACTGCCCTCCCCGACTTGGGCGAAGAGAAGGACGGAGTGTTCCTCACGGAGCCGGGCAATATCGACGCACTCACAGCCCGACTGGAAGCTCTCGCTCTCCAGTTGGTTGGAAACGCGTCCATTCGGGATGCCGCAAGATCCACGGCAGCCAGGTTCTCCTGGAAGGCATTTCGTGAGGGTATTCGTCGTGAATTGAAGGCATGACCGCGTGTGCCTGCTCAGCAACGAGCTCTCCATGACGCCGACCAGCCCCGTATCCGCAATCATCACTGCGTGCAATCGCCGGGAAAAGACGCTGCAAACACTCAAGCGCATCTACGAGTGCAGACCGCAGCCGTCGGAAGTTCTAGTCCATGTGGATGGTGGCAATCGCGCGCTGGCAACCGAGTTGGGCGCCTGTTTCCCCTCGGCCAGAATTCTCGTGTCGCAGGAACACCTGGGGCCCGGGGGCGGAAGAAACTTGCTGATTTCGGAATCCTGCCATGAGTTGGTGGCGAGCTTCGATGACGACTCCTATCCCTTGGACGGTGACTTTTTTTCCAGAGTCGTGCGCGTTTCGGAAGATGCTCCCCAGGCGGCAATTCTTGCTGCCACGGTTATCGAACCATCTTCACGAACAACGCGTGAAGGTCCGCTAATTCGGTCGGCATCCTTTGTTGGTTGCGGTTGTATCTACCGCCGTCGTGTCTTCTTGAGCACAGCCGGTTATGTACCCCTACCCCTGGCGTATGGCATGGAGGAACTGGATCTGGCGATGCGGCTCCATGCAATGAATCAGATGATAGTGCATTCCCCAGACCTCAGGGTGTATCATGATACGGATTTGAGGCATCGGTTTGCCAGCCCGATCAATGCCGCAGTGACCACAAATGCGGCGCTTCTGGTGTATCTTCGCTATCCCATCATACTATGGCCTCTCGGCATGGTACAAATGGTCGGCACCATCATTGACCTCATTATGCAAAAGCGCTTTGGCGGCGTTTGCAGCGGGATCATGAACATCCCGAGTGAGTGTGCCAGGCAGCGCGCACATCGCAAGCCGCTGACTGCTGCGTCAATCCTGTCGTACTTGGCGCTAAGGAGGCGTTGCGATCGCGAGAACGTTGCCCCGTGATGCATTCCGGCGATCACCAGCATGGCCGCGACGAAGGGAACAGCGACCAACCGCCACGCACGATAGAGATATGCAGTTGGCAGCGCGGCTTTTGTCACGGCACCTTCAATGCAGCCCTGGTGCATCTGACATCACACGCTTTTCCCGACCATAGGATTCGCTTTCACGCCGAAAAATCTCATGCCCCCTACCTCGATGAGGCACTTTCCGTCGGTTGTCCCGGCGTTCCCCCGGTTGGGTTGGAAATCATCCGCCATAACCTCGGCATGCCACGCACCGTGCAGGGCTCAATCAGGCGATTCAGGCTGCTTTTTCAATGGGTGCAGTCGATGCGTCGCAACGAATTGGCCTGCTGGGTCTTTGCAGATATGGGAGGTTCGGCGCTGATGCTTCTGAGATATCTCATGCGCCTCGGGAGGGTGACCGTGCCGGTCGTGGTCATCGCTCACGGACTCTTTGAACCCTTGGGTTGGAATCCCGCTCCGCGTTTTGAGAATCTGGCAGGACTACGCGGCCCCTCGCTATCCAATCTGCGTCTGGTGGTATTGGGCGAGCACATCATCCACGCGCTTCGGGAGCAACCTTCGTACCAACAACATGACATCCGCCTGCTGCCACATCCCGTGCTGGATCTCGGAGACTCCCCTGTTGTGAATGCTTCTGCCCACCGGTTTGTATTCCCCGGCGTGCCAGACAAGGGACTCACCTCGTTTGCCCGCCTGGCTGCGGAGGTCCGCGCCAGCCATCCCGCAGTGACTTTTTCCGTCGCCGGCTTTGCCTCATCAGAGGCTGACAGTGCTTCCATGCAGGCGCTGAATGGAATCGCGCAGTCCCCTTTGTCGATTCACGAATACTTCCATCGCCTATCGGCAGCTACGTACGGGATCTGGTTTACCATGCACGATCCAGACCCATACCAATATCGTGCGAGTGGCACCATACCCGATCTGCTGGCCTGCAGCAGGCCCTCAGTCTTCAAACGAAACGGCATGGTGGATGCCTACTTCCGCCGTTTCGGCCCTCTCGGCTACAGTTGCGACTCATGGTCCGATCTGGTGCATCGTGTAAAACTCATGGCTGCGGAAGATGTCCATGCCGCAACGTCCGACCATCTCGCCGCCGTGCAGCGAGCCCGGGAGGCCCTGCTGCCGCGCTCGCTGGCCCCACTCTTTCGCGATATCGTGCTTGCCCCAAAACCTGTCGCCCATGCTTAGTCCGCGCGCTCAGCTCGCACGCATGGTGTATGGCTCCAGCCGTCTGCAGCAGATCCGCCAGATGTCCCAGGCCAGAAGCTTCCCGGTCCTGCTGCGCTCCATCCAGTGGCTCATCAAAGGACTCCTCCAGCCAGAGGCGGAACTGGTAACCAGACACGGTCGCTTCCGGGTCTCCACCCTCGATACGGCAGTCGCCCGCGACCTCTATATCAGTGGTGAGTTTGAGGAGGCTGTTGTGGCGCGCGCATTCGGCGTCCTGGAGCAGCGTGGGCTACTACGGGAAGGCAAAGTC
>JAEYUU010000187.1 GCA_023429545.1 Verrucomicrobiota bacterium | reverse complement strand
GAGTCAGCATGAAAAGATTCTCGTCGTACGAGCTGAATTCCGGATTGGTCTCGTAGTCAGTGAGCTGGTAGGTGAGCCGCACACTAAGGGTCCGGCTCAGGGAATGCAGGAGCTCCACCCGGTAGATCCAGGCGTCGGAACTGAAATCAAAGTCCGTTTCATCCTGCAGGTACAAGATCGAACCCTGTGCGGAGGTTCTTGAATCGAGGAGGGCGGTTGCCGTGCCACCCATCACCCACTGTTCCGAGCCAGTGAGATCATTGCCGCCCCACTGGACGAAGCCGCCCGCGCTGAAGCGACCGCCCGGAGCGTAGTTCAGGGAGTAGCGGGCATTGTATCCCAGGAAGTCATCCCCCACCGGGCTCAACTGATAGGTGTATCCCGCACCGGCGGACTGTGACCACGCGGTATTGATGCGGTGATTCACGTACACATCCCACAGAAAGCTGCCATCCCAGTTTTCATCCCAAGTGTAGCCGGCACGCGCAAAGGCGATCAACGACTTGCTGAAAGGGAAGGTGGCACCCACCAGGAACTGGTGCCGTGGATCCTCAAATCCTTCGTACCAGTAGAGGTCGTACGTCGCCCACGGCATGAACCAGAGATCGGGCGAGTCGTAAAACAGACCAGCGCTGAGGTGCTCAATCTGGGTACCGTGCTCGAAGTCGCTCGTCTGCCAGGTATCCAGATGATCAAATCCCAGTCGCAGACGTGTATTCTCGCTCAGCATCGTGGAAGCAGTCACGCCCACGATGTTGCGGAAGTAGAGGTATTCATCGGAGAAAGGCCTCTCCGTGAATGCATATTCATAGCCCAGCCGGTAACGACCAGACACTGCGGACGCGTTGTTTCCCACATCTGACAAAAGATACGAAAGGGGATGAAACACATCGAACACGTCAAAGAAAAGGATGTCCCACGCACCGATTTGCGTCTGGTGTTCGAAGCGCACAAATGTGCTGCCACCTCCACCGAAGAAAAAGCCCACGTCACCTTCCGTCGGAACATAGTACAGCGTGCCGGAGGCCTCCAAGAATGTTGTCGGAGAAATCCGCAACATACCACGAATCGTCAGCCCCACCGCAGCAATGAATCCATCCTCCGGAAGCGTGTCCGCATACGGGCCGGAGATATCAGAGTACAGCCCCACGAGTTCGAGGGAGCAAATGTCAATAAAGAGCGGCCCGGCTTTGAGTTCCGCGTCGTTGGGATTAAAGTTGCGCGTCAACCAGAGCCCGGAACTGCCGCTGACAGTGGTCAGCCCGTTCTGGGTGGGGAAATTGTACATGGCCTCCCCAGGCACGAGAGGCGTCATGTAATCGTCAATCCGGTGGTACACCTGTGGCTGGTTGGAGTACACATCCACGTCCCGCAGCACATAGGGATTGTACCCAGCCGCAGGCATCACATCAGTGCGATAGCGCCGCGATGCTTCCGTGGACTGCCATGTGGAGTAGTATCCGTACGGCGGCACCTGCCCGGCATTGTTTGATGCCAGCAACATGTCCGTCGCGTCCCCTTCACCGATCGGGAGCGGCGCTCCATCCAGATACATGGTGGGCGCCGTCGTCGACGACCATGTATCCTCCCCAGCAACCGGCTCGTCCGGGTCGGCCATGACAGTCATACCAGTCCCTAGAAAGAAGACTAGAGTGGAGACGGCAATTCGCATGGTGAGGAGTCGGGAGTAGAAAAGTCAGGTGGACGAGCGGATTGGAAATCAGGGGCTACTCTTCGGAGGATCACCTCTTGGGAGGTGGTGGCTGGGCAAGGCTCATGGCTCGCTTACGAATGCCTAGCTGCCGGAACACATCGAGGTCGGCAGAGAGAATGCACCAAACGCAATACAAGAACATTCCACCCAGCGGCACGCATACCACCATGACCAGCCAGAAAATTTTCCATATCACAGACTTGGGTTGCGACAAGATGCTGGCAACACCCGCAAGCAGAAGACACAGCCAAATCACCCCAATTCCCACATTCGCCATCACGTGGGCGTTTTGAACTTTCAGAAGAACAAAGTTCTTTATGAGTTGAACCATGTGCGTTGAGTAGGCTTGCTCAAGGCAGGCTTCCGTGGGAGCGGAGGAAACACCTGTCTTAAACGAGAATGTGTTGTGCTAAATCGCGTAGGGGAACGTCCTAATTTGCCCACTTTTAGAAAAATCAAAGAAGTTTCTTCTCACAATATTGGGGCTTAATTTTTCTTTTTCTGCAGTTTATTGTTGCGCATTAACCAACTAGTTCACCAAACCATGGCTAAATTATGATTCAGGACCCAAGTGATTGCGAAACGCCGCTTTCGATTCCCCAGTCGACGCGGCGATTGCGCATCCTCCATGTGGTCGATTCTCTAAATCCCGGTGGCATGGAGAACGGCGTGGTCAATGTTGCGGACAGGCTCGCCACGAAGGGGGTTTGCACTCATGTGGCATGCCTCGTGGATCGGGGAAGTTTCGCGGAACGTCTCCCTGACCCCACCGCCGTCACCGTGCTCGGCAAAGGGAGAGGCTTCACGACCGGAAGTGTGTTGCGGCTCGCCGAACTAATCCGGCGTTTTGCCCCCCATGTAGTGCACACCCACAATCTGGGTCCTCTGGTATATGCAACCCTGGCGACGCTTGGCGGCATCACCCACCCTATCCTGCACGGCGAGCATGGCCAGATTCAATCCGCCGAGCGTTCGCGGAAACGCTGGTTGATGCGCCATGTCCTGCATCGTTGCTGCCACACCATCCACACCGTGTCCGAGGGGCTCAGGCAGACACTGCTCGCGGAAGGATTCAAGCCGCGCCGCATGGTGGCTGTCGTCAATGGTGTCGACTGCGTGCGTTTCCAGCCCCCCGAAGACAAGGCCGTGGCCAAGACAAGCCTGAATCTCCCTCCCGATGCGATCACCCTGGGAATCGTGGGTCGTTTTGTTGCTCTCAAGCGCCACCAATTGCTCCTTGATGCCCTCCAGCCACTCATGGCGGAGAATCCCCGAATCCATCTGCTGGTGCTGGGCGACCACGGCAGTGAGAGGGAGAGAATTCTGCAGGCCATGAGGGAGCACCCATTTTCTTCACGCATCCATTGGCTCGGCATGCGCTCCGATGTGGCGCCGTGCTACCAAGCCATGGATCTGCTGGTCGCTCCCTCAGAGATTGAAGGCTTGTCCAATGCAGTACTGGAGGCCATGGCCAGCGGCGTGCCCGCCCTTGCCCATGCTGCCTGCGGCAATGTCGAGGCCGTCGCGCACGGTGAGAACGGATTCCTTCACCACATCTCAGACGCACCCTCTCTCACGTCAGCCCTTCGCGATGCCGTCGCTGACTCCCAGCGTCTCGCCACCATTTCCGAGCAGGCGAGGAAAAGGGCAGCAAGCCACTTTTCGATGGAGTCCATGGCGGCGGGCTACCTCAAGCTCTACATCGAAGTGGCGGACGGTCGCTACGCTCCGGAAGTCTCCGGGGGCGGAAAGGCGGAGTCCAGCATGGTGGGATGAAATTCGCGGGCGCCACCTTCCACGGCCCTTAAAACATTCACCGCCTCCCTGGCCGTCACATAGTGGAGATGATTCCCCTCTTTGCCGGCCCATTCCTCGCAGAGGTAATGGTGAAATCCGCGCATGGGCTCACCCAAAAGGACATCACTGTTGCCCGGCACGGCTCCATGAGTGTGCAGCTTGATGAATACCCAGGAGGGAAGTCCCGTGGGAGATGGCGCGTACTTGAGCCAACTCTGGAAGCGCGACGCCACGGGCGGATTGGCGGAGGTGATGTCGCTGTTCTCCACGCGAGGCAAAAGACCCCATTTGCGCCTGTTCCAGTTCAAGGCAAGGACGCCCTGAACGAGCAGCAAGTGCTTCAGGCTGGTGGCTTCGGCAGGCTGAATGCCAGCGCGAACCGCAGGACCATGCGACAGGGTTTCCGGCGAGCCCGTGTCCTCCGCGTAGTACATACTGTTCACCCGGGTGGGTTGAGTCGGGCTGGGCGCGGACGGAAAGGTGAAGTCCGCGTAACATCCACACTCCCGAAGCACGGCAAGTTCGTGGGGGACTCCGCAGGACTCACCCGCAGGATGGCAATCGGCGAGCGCCCAGTCGCCATGGACGAAGGCGAAGGCGGCTTTCCCGCTGGAATCCCGGGAAAGCATCCCATGGTCCTGAAGCTGCGACACTCCAAGCAGCAACTTCTTCCTGAGACTCTCTTCCGTGTCACCATCATGGTGCAGATGAACCTCCGTCTCGGATCCTGAGGACCGGCATACGTCGGCCAGTTTGCCCACCACCTCGGAATCGTACTGTTCGATCGGATAAAAAAAAGTGTGTCTCGGTGTGCGCCCCCCGCTGTCACGGAAGGGCGCGATGCCCGCCGGATATTCATCGCTCCACCGCCTCATGCGGTCCATGGCCCCGGCGTGGTTCGCGTGATGATACGGCTCGAAGTGGTCCGCTATCGTGAGAAACACACGCACGCCATCGGCTACACGCCGCTTCTTCTGGCGGAGATAAGGGATGAGCCAACGATCAAAGGCGCGCATTGAGGGGGTGGCATATAAAGCATTGCATACGGTGCTGGCGCAACGCAAGATTGGCTCATTTCCATCCTTGGACGCGTCGCGCAAACAACCAGTCCCATCCTGCACGCACCACACACCACTGGAGAAACAAAAATCCACCCGGCACGGTGACCAGTGGATGTCTCATTTTGGGGAAAACGAATGAGGCAAGAGCCAGTGTGTACATCGTACATTGCACCCACCAGGCCACCGCATATAGCGGCCGCTCTTTCAGCAGCCAGGCCGCGATTAACATCCCAATCAGGAAAAAAGGTCCGGCAAGGCGCAAGTATTTGTGGGACAGGACTTGCCACCAGAGACGGTGACGCCACGGCAGCAGCCATCCGGGAAATCTGGCCAGCATCTGGAAATTCCCCCTGAGGGTGCGGATCTTCCGCCGCACCTCCTTGCCTCCGGAGAGCTGCTGGGGATCCCACGCGATCGCGCCGCCGTCGAATCTTATCCGGTACCCTTGGGCCGCCGCCTGCATTGGCAGCACCACATCATCCAGGATGGTATCTTCCGGAATGGCCTGGTACAATTCACGTCGAAGCGCGTAAATGGCTCCCGTACAGCCCACGGATGAATCAAGATCGGACTCAAGCTGCCGGATCCATTTCTCCAACCGCCAATAGGCATCGACCCCCTGCCCTGCCCCCCCTGTGGAG
>JAEYUU010000172.1 GCA_023429545.1 Verrucomicrobiota bacterium | reverse complement strand
GATTTGCTCGAGTTCGAGGTCCTTGAAGATGCGGTCTTTGATCTCGTCCGTGCCCTGCCACTTGGCATCGCCGATCTCGCAGGTCGTCTCCACGATCAAAACGGTATGCCCCTCGGGCTTCACGATGAGGCCGGCGTTCTTGGGTTCGCCGACGCGGTGGAAGGCCCGGTCACGATAATAAATATAGAGCCCATCGAGGCACTTCTCCTTCTTCACCAGCAGGCCATAGATGGCAATGGGCTTGAAGCGGAGCTCGCGGGAGGCATCGATAACCTCCGGTGATGGCGCAGGCTCCACCTTTTGTATCATCCAGTGAATGGGTATGGTGGAGATGCATTCGTCACAGGAGATCGAATGCTCCACGCCGTCCTTCGTGTAGTGGACCCTCGAGACACGCCCCTCATGCACCTCAATGCGGGACACGTCGGCGCCGACAATTACCTGGCCACCCTGATCCACTACCGCCCGCGCCAGAGCGCGAGGCATCGCTTCAGCACCCGTGCGGGAATAGTGCAACGTCTCCTCATGCAGGGCACTGTCCACCGCCTTCACGCCCTTGTCCTTCACTCCGAGCTTGCCGAAGGCCTTCTTCAACACGTCCACCGCGCTGAGACGCGGCATCTTGGTGGTGATGAAGGTGGCGCTCAGTTCCTTGGGGTGGATGCCCCAGTAGCGGTGCGTGAAGTCCTTGAAGAAAAAGCGGTATAGCGGTGACCCGTAAAGCTGGATGAGCGCCTGCTCCGCATTCTTGGGAGTCCAAGGCACCAGCGTCTTGCGGATCTGCGCGTAGAAGAGACCAATGGTGTAAAAGGCCAGGATGGGAAGGGGAATGCCCTTGATCATGTCCTGGAACTGCAGCGGGTACCGGTAGAAGGAACCGGCCCAGCGGATCTTCGCATCGAGTTGCACCGGGATGCTCTCATCCCCCATGAGTTCCATGATGTCCTCATAGATCTCCTTGTCGAACTCATGCAGCATGTGGCAGCCGAGATCATACCAGTTCCCTCCACGCTGATGCGAAGTGGCGAGGCCACCGGGTCGCACATCCTTCTCGAGCAGCGTCACCGAAACGCCCACTCGCGACAGTACGCGGGCCGCATACAGACCGCATGGCCCCCCGCCGAGGATCACGACATGCTTGTTCGATGAGGGCATTTCCTGCTCGTGGTGCTGGGATGGCTCAGCCGATTGCGAAGAGCGCCTTCTGCTTCTCCCAGAGTTCAGTCATGCGGTTCGCGGGGATTTCGATATCGTCCCAGGTCAGGGGCTCATCCTTCTTCACCGCGCGCCTGAAGACCGGACGGGCATCCGAGCCCTCAATGTCCAGCACTCCCTGCGGCACGTGATTGGCTGCATCCGCCTTCTTCGCTTCATCAATGAGGCCGTACACCTCATTGCCACCGATGGCGTGCCGCACCTTGGTCCCGGCAGGAGCGTCCGCCTTGATGTAAGCGAAGGTGTCAGTCACGCGTCCGGCGCGCATGGTGCACACGGCCTTGCCGTACATGGCCGCCAGAGCCACGGCGCGGGGCGTTTCCAGGTGGCACAGGTGATAGGGGCGAAGGAAGGCGTAGTACGGGTGCTTGTTCGTCACCTTGTAATAATTCATGTAGCGCTGCTGGAACTCGCTGTCGCAGCGCGCGACGACGTACACGCCACCGCCATGCTCCTTGGCTCCGAGCACGTAGTCCACGCGGCCCTGGCCGTTGTACTTGTCGAAGTCAAAGAGATTGACCACTTCCTGCATCTTGGTCGCTTTCGGACCTTCCATGCCGGGAACCGTCGGTGTCAGCCCGTATTCATTGGCGATGACGGACATCTCGATGTTCAGCTTGGAGCCGTCCGTGTAGGCAAGGCACTGCACAGTGGAAAGACCCAGTTGCTTCGCGATGGGCTCGATCCCTTCGAGCGTCTGGTGGCGATCCAGGAAACCCTTCATGTTGCCAGCCTGCACGATCTCGAAGCCCCACATTTCAATTTCCTCCATCATGCGGGAAAGCACACCGTGCTGGTCACCAGCATCGCTGGTGACAATGACTTTCTGCTTCTTGGCGGCATCCCGCAGCAGGTAGCCCAGGATGGCATCCACCTCTGCGTTCATGAGCACGCAATGGGCCTTCCGTTCGATGGCGGCCATGCAGTAGTCATAGGCGGCAATGACCGAATTGGTAGCCTCCACAAACACATCCACCTTCAGCTTTGGGTCCTGCAGCGCCGCCAGGCCATCCGTGGTGACCTTGGTGGGCTTGCCGTACACGGCAGCAGCGTTCTCAGCGGCCTTGATGTCCTTGTCAGCCACGAACGCCAGCCGCATGCCTGGAGTTTTGCCAATCTGGTACGCGATACCAGAGCCCATGGCGCCTGCACCAATGAGGCCGACATGGATGAAATTTCCGTCTTTTTCGCGTTGCTTGAGTTCCTGAAGCATGATGTGAGAGGAGCGATTCAACACCCTAACCCGATGCTGTCAAACGGTATGGGCAGGGTGCAAGCCCCTTCGAACACCCGCACTTCCCCCTGAGTCAGAGGCGAAATGGAGCTGGAGAAGCCGGCAAATCCTGCACACAGCCTCCCCTGCCCGCCCCCACCAAGGACCGAATCCTTGAAGAAGTCCGTCAGCAAATGAGCGGAACAGACAACGGCAGCATCCCGAAAAACCATGACGGGCGAAAAAGTTTGGCGGTGCTCATCCGCAGGCTCAAGGCGTGAAGATACCAGTCCCCCGCGGCGTTTTCTCCCGCCTCATGACACTCCTCGAACGCGCTCCGCTTCACGCCATCTTCCTTCTGACCTTTCTCGTGGCCGCCTGCAGTGCCAAAACTGCGGGCGCTCAGGAAGCGGGCCCGCCCATCAAACCCCAGAAGGTGCTCATCCTCGGGAAC
>JAEYUU010000159.1 GCA_023429545.1 Verrucomicrobiota bacterium | reverse complement strand
TGCTCGCCCGTGGTCTTTGGGTCCCAGTCCGCGCTGGCCGGCGTGGGCTGGTAGGGATCATGCGTGAGCATCATCGGGTAATAAAGGAAGAAGGGCTTTCCTTTGTTCCGGCGGATGAAGTCCAGGGCGAAATCGTTCACCAACTTGGGACCATACTCGCCATTGGTGAAATCCTTCTCCACCCCATTGTACTCCAGTCCAGGATTCGCATAGCGAGGCGGGCGGCGCGTGTGCTGCCAGAGGCAGGATTCATCAAATCCGAAGTGCTGCGGCAGGTCCTGCTCCCGACCGAGCTGCCACTTGCCACAGATGCCGGTGGCATAGCCCGCGTCCTTCAGCAGGGTGGCAAAGGTCTTCTCCGTCTTGAGCAGCGTGCCAAAGTTCAGGTAGTTCCGCACATTGTAGCGGCCTGTCATGAGCTGCACCCGGGTAGGCGTGCACAGCGGCTGCACATGACATTGTGTGAAGCGCACGCCTTCTGATGCCAACTTGTCCAGCACGGGCGTCTGGTAAGACTCACCGCCATTCGCCGTGACGCATTCGTAGCCGAAGTCATCGGCCATGATGAGGATGACGTTCGGCTTTGAGGTCTGAGCTTCTGCAGACAGACACAACCACAGCGAGACAGCTACAAAAGCCGCCACCTGCCAGAGAGAATTCGTCCGCATGAAGAGATTACGCACGACGCTCAGAACGCGGACTTGGCGGCAAGCTTGCCGAAAGTTTTATCTATTCGGGAGGACCGGGCCAGAGCAAGTGACAATCCCACAGACTCCGTGGCATCGCGGTCGAGTCTGGCAACGAACCGGTCTACCCCACCACAGCACGCCTCTTGTGCCACTCCGTGGACTGCTCATAGGCATGAGCGGCACGCAGGAGCGTGACTTCATCCAGCGGTTTTGCGGTGAGGTGCAGGCCCACGGGGAGTTCCACTCCACCTTCCTGCACAAAACCGCACGGCACGCTGATAGCCGGCAGCCCGGCGAGGTTTGCAGGAATCGTAAACAAATCCTCCAGATACATTGAGAGCGGGTCATCACGGAACTCGCCAATCTTGAACGGTGGCACCGGCGTGGTGGGAGACACCACGAGATCCACCTTCTCAAACGCCTCGGTGAAATCACGGCGAACCAGGGTACGGGCCTTCTGCGCCTTCACGTAGTAGGCGTCGTAGTAGCCGGAGCTCAACACATAAGTGCCCAGCAGGATGCGCCGCTTCACCTCTGGACCGAAGCCCTCGGCGCGCGTCTTCACATAGTGCTCGAAGAGACGCTCATCAGGTTTGACCTCAGGCGACACTTCCGCGCGATGCCCGTAGCGCACGCCATCAAATCTCGCGAGGTTCGCCGAGGCCTCCGCGGGTGCGAGCACATAATAGGTGGCGATGCCGATATCCGTGTGTGGGAGCGAGATCTCCACGATGGTGGCGCCGAGCGACTCTAGCTGCTTCACGGCCTTTTCCACCGCTGCACGAATGCCGGGATGGATGCCATCAATGAAATGTTCCTCCGCCATGCCGATGCGCAGGCCCTTGAGATCCTGCCCCAGTGCGGCGGCAAAATCCGGCACGTCGACATCGAGCGAGGTGCTATCGCGTGAATCATGGCCGCAGAGATGATTGAGTACAAGCGCGGCATCTTCCACGGTCTTCGTGATGGGACCAATCTGATCCAGCGATGAAGCGAATGCCACGAGACCAAAACGCGAGACGCGGCCATAGGTGGGTTTGATGCCCACATTGCCACAGAAGGCGGCTGGCTGGCGGATGGAGCCGCCCGTATCGGAGCCCAAGGCCGCCAGCGCGAGATTGGCACTCACGGCCACCGCGGAGCCACCACTCGAACCACCAGGCACACGCGAGACGTCCCAGGGATTGCGCGCGGGATAGAACGCGGAGTTCTCGGTGGAGGAGCCCATGGCGAATTCATCCATGTTCGCCCGGCCAAAGGGAATCGCCCCGCCCTTGCGCAGCAGAGTTACCGCTGAGGCGTCGTAGGGGGAGGTGTAGTTCTCCGCGAGGAACTTCGACCCGCAGGTGCAGGGCTGGCCCTTCACATTGATGTTGTCCTTCACCGCAATCGGGATGCCGCCCAAGGGAAGTGAGAGATCTGCCTGCTCCGCCTCGCGTAGTGCCGACTCCACATCATAGGAGATGTAGGCGCCGAGAGCAGCATTCGCTTTCTCAATTCCCTCGTGCAGATCCTTGATGATGTCCGCGGGCGTGATGTCTCCGCGTTGAAGCTGCTGGCGAAGCTGGGCGATGGTGGAATTCGAAAGGGACACTGGCTAAAGGAGGGATAAGGGGAAAGAGAAAAGGGCAAGGGAGCTGCGGCTGAAACGCTGGACTCAACGGTACTAGTGATAGCTACTCCTCCACCACGCGGGTGATGAGGAACTGGCCCTGGGCTTTGCGCGGAGCATTGGAGAGAGCCTCCTCCGCGCTGAAGCAATCGCGCGATGTATCCTCGCGCCAGATGTCATAATCAGGCATGGCGTGCGCAGTCGGCTCCACGCCGGAGAGGTCATGCGCCTCCAGCACCGTCATGTAATCCAAGATGCCCGCGATCTGGGACTGGTATCGGGCGGTTTCCGCCTCCGTGAGCTGAAGGCGGGCGAGCTTGGCAGTGTGCTGGATGTTGATTTCTGACGGTGACATGACGGCGTCAAAAGAGACGCGTCACGCGCAAAGTCAACCGAAGGCATCCAGTGCCTTCACGGCGGAACTACCGCCGCTTACGGGCCCTGCCGTGCGAGCCACCACTGGTACAGCCAG
The DNA here is from genome assembly GCA_023429545.1 of Verrucomicrobiota bacterium. Taxonomy (GTDB): domain Bacteria; phylum Verrucomicrobiota; class Verrucomicrobiia; order Verrucomicrobiales; family Verrucomicrobiaceae; genus Roseimicrobium. The sequence goes on along the minus strand of JAEYUU010000159.1, from coordinate 312 downwards.
GCACACGCTCCCACGAAGAGCACTGCAGTAATCATGAACTCCGCCGCCTGGACCATGAAGCGGCGACGCTTCGCCGCTGCCTGGGCAAAGGTCATCTTGCGGGGCTTGCCCACGGGAAAGCCCATGCGATCCGCCGCCATCTCCACCTTCAGACGGTGCATGTTGCGCTGGATTTGCTTCGCCTTCCGCTGAAGGGCAGCCACATCCTTGGGCTCACTCTCATCCAGGAAAGGGAGCATGGGGGAGGACTGGGGAGCGCGTTTGCGCATGCGTTTGTTACCGGCCATGTTGTCCCTGAAGAAGGTCCCGGGG
>JAEYUU010000134.1 GCA_023429545.1 Verrucomicrobiota bacterium | reverse complement strand
GCCCTATGGTGAGTGGCTCAAGGCGAATCGCCGCGACCTCACCAGCCTGGCCCCCCACGCTCCCAAGGAGGAACTGGACATCCTGAGCCTCTCGCAGAAGCAGGTGACCTTTGGCTGGAACAAGGAGGAGATCGACATGGCCTTCGCTCCCATGCTGGCAAGGGCCGAGGAGGTCATCTATTCCATGGGTGACGACGCGGCTCTCTCGGCGCTGTCCAAGCAGCCGAAGGTGCTCTTCACCTACTTCAAGCAGCTCTTCGCGCAGGTCACGAACCCACCCATCGACCCCATTCGCGAGCGCGCGGTGATGTCGCTGGACGTGGTGCTCGGCTGGCAGCGCAACTGGCTTGCGGAAACGCCGGAGCACGCCAGCGTGGTGCACCTGAAGTCACCGTTCCTTTTCGAGAACGAGCTGGAAAATCTCAAGCAAATCAAGGACTTCCCCTGCCGTGTTCTGGACACGACCTGGGCGCTTTCCGAAGGCACGATCGGCCTGCGCAAGGCAGTGGATCGCCTGTGCGCGGAAGCGGAGAAGGCCGTGGAGGACAAGGTCCGCATTCTGATCCTCAGTGACCGCAGCACGGACCACAACCGTGTGCCGGTGCCTTCTCTCATTGCGACCGGTGCTGTGCATCATCACCTGAACCGCACGCAGAAGCGCATGCGCCTTTCCATCGTGGTGGACACGGGCGAAGCGCGTGACACGCACCATATGGCCTGCCTCTTCGGCTTTGGCGCGAGCGCGGTGTGCCCGTACCTCGCTTACGAGGTGGTCCAGGAAGTGCTCGAAGCAGACAAGACGGCTCGCAAGCCGCTCTACACGGATCTCGACTTTGCCAAGTTGCTCACGAATTACCGCAAGTCACTCGAGAAGGGTGTGCTCAAGATCATGTCCAAGATGGGCATCAGCGTTCTGAGCAGCTACACGGGCGCGCAGATCTTTGAAGCCCTCGGAATCGGCAAGGAAGTGATGGACAAGTGCTTCACCGGCACGCCGTCGCAGATCGCAGGCATCAGCTTTGATGAAATCGCGGAAGAAAGCCTGGCGCGCCACGCTGCGGCGTACACCACCCCGGTGCCGGAGACCGGCCCCGTCGAGTTGGCGGATCCGGGCTTCTACCGTCCGCGTCGCGATGGTGAACTGCACAGCGTGACTGGCCCGGTCATCAAGAACTTCCACACCTTCGTGAAGTCCGGCAAAGCCGAGGACTACGAGAAGTATGTGAGTTCGCAGCTGGAGAACCGTCCGGCGGCTCTCAAGGATCTTTTCGAGTTCGTTCCCGACAGTGGTGGTCCTATTCCCATCGACGAGGTGGAGTCCATCGAGGACATCCGCGTGCGTTTCACCACGGCGGCCATGTCACTCGGCGCAATCTCGCCCGAGGCGCATGAGGCCCTGGCGATTGCGATGAACAGCATCGGCGGCAAGTCGGACTCCGGGGAGGGCGGTGAGGATCCCCGCCGTTTCAAGCCCTATGAAAATAACGACTGGGCGATGAGCAAGATCAAGCAAGTGGCGAGCGGACGATTCGGCGTCACTGCTGAGTACCTCGCGAATGCCTGGGAACTGGAAATCAAGATGGCTCAAGGGGCCAAGCCTGGTGAAGGCGGCCAGCTTCCCGCCATGAAGGTGAGCGGCCTGATCGCCCGTCTGCGTCATACGCAGCCTGGCGTGTCTCTCATCAGTCCCCCGCCCCATCACGACATCTATTCCATTGAAGACCTCGCCCAGCTCATCCATGACTTGAAGGAGGTAAATCCGCGCGCTCGCGTGTGCGTGAAGCTCGTCGCGGAATCAGGCGTGGGCACTGTGGCTGCCGGCGTGGCCAAGGCGAACGCGGACATCATTCTCGTGTCCGGCCATGAAGGCGGCACGGGGGCGAGCCCGCTTTCCAGCATCAAGCATGCGGGTCTGCCGTGGGAACTTGGCCTCTCTGAGACTCAGCAGGTGCTCATGCTCAACGGCCTTCGTGATCGTGTGACACTCCGGACGGACGGTGGTCTGCGCAACGGACGCGACATCATGATGGCGGCCATCCTCGGCGCGGAGGAGTTCAACTTTGGCACCATCGCCCTCATCGCACTCGGCTGCGTCTATGTGCGCCAGTGCCACCTGAACAACTGCCCGGTGGGTGTGGCCACGACGGATCCGAAGTTCCGCCAGAAGTTCAAGGGCAAGCCCGAGTACGTGGTGAATTTCTTCAACGCCGTGGCCGAAGAAACACGGGCCATCATGGCCTCGCTGGGAGTTTCGAAGATGAATGATATCATCGGCCGCCCTGAGTTCCTGAAGCAGCGCGTGGTGCCGGATCACAAGAAGGCGAACCTGCTCGACCTGTCCCGGATCCTCCGTGACGTGGGTAAGGAACTCGGCCAGGACGCGCCGCGCATCTGCCGTGTGAACAGCAACGAGCGCATCAACCATCACCCTCTGGATGACAAGATCATGCAGGCGGCGCAGGTGGCCATCAGCGACAAGCGCAAGGTGAACCCGCTGCGCTACAAGGTGAAGAACACGGACCGCAACATCGGCACCAAGCTGGCGGGCGAGATCGCCTTCCACCACGGCAACCATGGCCTGCCTCCCGGCACGGTCGAAGTGAACTGCGAAGGCAGCGCGGGCCAGAGCTTTGGCACCTTCCTCTGCGGCGGTGTTTCGCTGAACCTCACCGGTGAGGCGAATGACTACGTGGGCAAGGGCCTCTGCGGTGGCGAGATCATGATCCGCCCACCGCTGAAAACCCACCCCAGCTTCCTGACGCATGAAAACAGCATCGTGGGCAACACGCTGCTGTACGGCGCCACGAGCGGCTCGCTCTTCGCGGCAGGCCGCGCGGGTGAACGCTTCTGCGTGCGCAACTCGGGCGCCACGGCCGTCATCGAAGGCATCGGCGACCACGGTTGTGAGTACATGACTGGTGGTGTGGTGGTGGTGCTCGGCAGCTTCGGCAAGAACTTCGGCGCCGGCATGAGCGGTGGCGTGGCCTACCTGCTGGATGAAGCAGGGATGTTCCCCAAGCTGCACAACCCTGAGATGATCAAGGGCGGTCCGCTCGCGTGCGAGGATGATGTGAAGGTGCTTCAAGCGCTGATTTACAAGCACCTTGAGAAGACGGACAGCCCGCGCGCCAAGGACATCCTGGATCGCTGGAGTCACTTCGGCCCCCTCTTTGTGAAGGTATCGCCCAAAGTGGAGCCGGTGGCAGTGCCTGCGGAGGATGAGTCCCCGCCTGACGCACCTGGCGCCGTAGCCAAAGCCGGTGTCGCCGCGTGACAGGTCTCATCTCCAAACTGGCCACGCTTTGCTTCGGCAACGAGGCAGGGGCCGCCGTCTGGAACCCACAACTCAGCAAGTGCGCACCCTCGGCGCTGGGCGCCACGCCCACGCCGGAGGGAGTGTACTTCTCGTGCTACTCCCGCACGGCGCACGCGGTGGATGTGTGCGCGTATCATCCGGTGGACCCGGCTCGCGAAAGCCACCGGGTGCGCATGCAGCGCGATCACAATGACGTGTGGCACGCCTTCGTGCCGGAGGCGAAGGCCGGCATCCTCTACGGATTCCGCGCGCACGGTCCCTGGGATCCGGCAACGGGCCAGTGGTTCAATGCCGCCAAGCTGCTGCTCGACCCGCATGCCAAGGCCATCCACGGCAGCACGAAGTGGAAGGCTCATATGCAGCCCGCCCGCACCGATGGCTCCATGGATTTCCGGGACAACGGCGCAACGATGATGAAGTCCGTCGTGATCTCCGATGACTTCGACTGGCAGGGAGACACACAACTCCAAACTCCATGGAGCAACATGGTCATCTACGAGATGCACGTGCGCGGCTTCTCCATGCTGAATGCCGCGCTGCCGAAGCATCTTCGCGGCACCTACGCAGGTCTGGCGCATCCGGCTTCGATCGAATACCTCAAGAATCTCGGCATCTCGGCGGTGCAGTTGCTGCCGGTGCACCAGCATGTGGATGACGGCTTCCTGCTGGCAAAGGACCTGACCAACTTCTGGGGCTACAATACCGTGGGCTTCTTCGCGCCGCATAACGAGTATGCTGCCGAGAGCGAGCCGCAGAAGCAGGTGGATGAGTTCAAGGCGATGGTGCGCGACCTGCACCGGGCTGGCATCGAGGTGATTCTCGATGTGGTGTACAACCACACCGCCGAAGGTGATGAGAAGGGCCCCGCGCTCTGCATGCGCGGGCTGGACAATCATTCCTACTACCTTCTCAATGGCGACTGCCGCGTGGTGAACTACACCGGCACGGGCAACACCGTGAACGCAGCCTCTCCGGGGGCCTTGCGCATGATTATGGACAGCCTCCGCTACTGGGTGCAGGAGATGCACGTGGATGGTTTCCGCTTCGACCTCGCGGCCACCATGGGCCGGCGTGGAGAGTTGTTTGATACACTCGCTCCGTTCTTCCTGGCGGTCTCCCAGGATCCCGTGCTCAGCCGGGTGAAGATGATCGCGGAACCGTGGGACATTGGTCCGAATGGTTACCAGGTGGGTGGCTTCCCCAAGCCATGGCATGAGCTGAACGGAAGATTCCGCGACAAGGTGCGGCGCTTCTGGAAGGGGGATGAAGGAGCCCTGGCATCCTTTGCGAAGCGCGTCAGCGGCAGCCAGGACATCTTCGGCCCGGCGGGACGCTCGCCTCTGGTGAGCGTGAACTTCATCACCTCGCACGATGGTTTCACGCTGCGCGATCTCTGGAGCTACAACCAGAAGCACAACAAGGCCAACGGCGAGGACAATCGCGACGGGGACAATCACAACGACAACTGGAACTGCGGCGCCGAGGGCGACACGAAGGATCCCATTATCCTCAGCCTGCGCCGCCGCATCGCCCGCTCCTGTCTGGCGTCCGCGTTCTGCGCACTGGGCGTGCCGTTTCTGACCATGGGCGACGAGCGCTGGCGCACGCAAAAAGGCAACAACAATGCCTATTGCCAGGACAATGAAATCAGCTGGATGAACTGGACCACGGCTGGTGAAGAAGGTCGCATGCTTGAGTTCACGCAAAAGCTCACTCGCCTCCGCATGAGCCGCCCGCATTTCCGGCGGCAACTCCACTACAGCGGCCGCATCAACCCCGTCACCGGACGTGCGGACGTCACATGGTTCGACGGGGACGGCCAGCCGCTGGATCACGATGGTTGGCACGCGCCGGGCATCCGCTTCTTTGGCATGCTGGTGGAGGCGCCAGATGCGCCCCATCGTGAAGAGCCAGGTGAAGGAAGCGCCCCGCTCCTAGTCCTGTGGAACAATGGATCCGCCGACATCTCCTTCCCGCTGCCCGCGGGCCGGTGGTCGGTGGTGTTTGACACGTCGCGGGAAGACAGTTTTGAACCGGTCGATCCCGTGACCAAAGTGATGACCAGCGCCATGCGCTCCGTGGCATGTCTCATGCTGCTTGAATGATTTATCACGGTGGTGGATGCCACAGTCGCATTCCCATCCCTCCCCATCGCATGCGTAAAACCAAGATCCTCGTCACCCTCGGTCCAGCAACGGAATCCGCGTCCGTAATCGAATCCCTGATGCGGCGTGGCGCGAACATTTTCCGGCTCAACATGAGCCACGCGTCCCATGAGTGGACCCGCACGGTGTACCAGCGCATCCGCGAGGCCGCCATCACCCTGGACAGGGATGTGGCCGTGCTGATGGATCTCACTGGACCGTCCATCCGCACCGGGGATCTGCCCGCTCCGTGGATGCTCAAGATCGGAGATGTGGTGGAATTGCGCACGGATGAATCACTCGCGCCCTCCACTGAGCTCTCCACCACGGTGAACTATCCGGGCATCACCAAGGACTTGAAGGCTGGTGATCCCATCGCGATCGATGGCGGCATGATCCTGCTGCGCACCATCTCAACCAACACGCACCGCGTGCAGGCGGAGGTGATTACGGGTGGGGAGATGAAGTCACGCCGTCACATCAATCTCCCCGGCGTGGATGTGAATCTGCCGCCGCTCACGCGCAAAGACTACGCGGACCTTGACCTGGGGGTGGAGATGGGCGTGGACTACTTCGCGCTGAGCTTCGCTCGCGAGCCGGCGCACATCCAGCATCTGGAACTCCTGCTGGAGCAGAAAAACTCCCCGGCGCGTGTCATTGCCAAGATTGAAAACCAGCAGGCACTGAAGAATCTCGACGCCATCGTGCAGGCCTCGAAGGGTGTCATGGTGGCGCGAGGCGACCTGGGCAGCGAGTGCCCGCTGGAGGACCTGCCCATCATCCAGCGCGACATCATCGAGCGCTGTTCTTATTACGGGCGCAAGGTCATCGTGGCCACGCAGATGCTGGAAAGCATGATCGAGAATCCCGTGCCGACGCGCGCGGAGGTCACGGACATCTTCAATGCCGTCACGGAGCAGGTGGATTGCGTGATGCTCAGCGGCGAGACCAGCGTGGGCAGGTACCCCGTGAGTTGCGTGGATGTGCTGGAT
>JAEYUU010000124.1 GCA_023429545.1 Verrucomicrobiota bacterium | reverse complement strand
GTGCTGCGCATCGTGGAAAAGCTGGGCCGCCCCATCGTGCTCTATGTGAAGGATGAAGGGTATGTCACGGTGGACGTGGTGAAGAGCCTGGTCGCTGCCGGAGCCGTTTCCTGGATCAAATATGCCGTGGTGAAACAGGATCCCGCCGTGGATGCTCTGCTGGAAGCCATCTCGAACGAGGTGCCACGGGAGTTGCTGGTGAGCGGCATTGGTGAACAGCCGGCCATCGTTCACTGGCGGAAATTCGGGGTGCACGCTTTCACCGCAGGCTGCGTGTGTGTCGCGCCGAACCGTTCCCAGGAGATGCTGCTGGCCCTGCAGGCCGGTGAGTTTGAGAAGGCCGCGTCCATCCGCGAACGTTTCTTCCCTCTGGAGGATCTGCGCAATGCACACGGCCCCATTCAGGTGCTGCACCATGCGGTGAAGCTTGCGGGCATCGCCGACACTGGTCCCCAGCTTCCCCTTCTCACGGAGCTGGATGCGGACAAGCAGGCCGCCATCGCCCGTGCCGCGCAGGACACCCTGGCGTGGAGCCGCGCGTAGGCCGCCCTGACTTGCCAATCCACTGCCTCGGAGTCTGATGGAAGAAAATACACCACCACCTCTGGAGGAGGATCCCATTCGCACCTGTGCGTACTCGGGCGAGCGTCGGCCTGAGTCGCAGATGGTGCGGATCGGAGAGCACTTCGTGGCCATCGAGTACAAGGATGCGGCGGTGCAGTTTCTCCATCAAGGAAATGAATTTGATCCACGGGGAACGGACATGCAGGCACCTCCTGTGCGATTGGGGCCTCTCATCAGCAAATCCTGGGAGATTTTCCGCCAGCATTGGCTTCTCATTGCCCTGATTGATCTGACGGTGGCGCTGCCCTTGAGCCTCTTCGAGGGATTTGTAACCGACCAGGTCGATCCAGTCGAAAATGCACTCCGGCTTGCGATGTTCTCCATGGCTCTCAACGGGGTGTTTACCAGTGTGGGTCATGCGGCAGTGTTTGCCGCGGTATCCCGTGTCTGGGGAGGCAAGGCACCCACGTATGGCAGTGCCTGGTTCCTCACCATGGCGCGGCTTGGCAATGTGGTGCTTGCGAGCGTGTTTGTGCTGGTCCTGGTGTTCGCGGGGATGTTTTTGTGCCTCGTTCCGGGCATTCTCGCCTCAGTCTGGCTGGCGTTCACCCTTTGCATTGTGATGGACGAGGATCGTGGAGCCTGGCCCGCGATTGAACGGAGCGCAAAACTTGCCCAGGGGCGCTTCTGGATCATCTTGGGATATCTTCTCGCGGTGACCATTCCACTTCTGGTGCCAGTGTTCATCTATGGAGTCGCAACCGAGTTTGTGCCGGTGCTGAATCATTGGTTGCTCGGTGCCGTCCTGCTCTCGCTGCTGGGAATACCACTGTTGTTCTCCTCCGTATTCACCTTCGTGCTCTATAAGGCGCTGCGATCTGCTCCGATTCCCGTGCGATGAGTGCACGAAGAAAGAGAGTCGAGGCGCATCGCCTTCTTTGTGCCTGGCCCGATTCTGCCGGGTGAGGGCCGTCAGTTGGTATCCGTCTTGCGCGGTACCACCAGAATCACGTTGCGCACTTTCCATTTTTCGCGCGCATATGTCACCGCTCCTGTGGTGTCCTTGCACCACAGAGCCGTGGATGGACCGCCGTCCAGATTGAGCGCCCGGTGTACGCGGAACTCGGAGATGATCTGAGGGTTGCTGAGGATGTCTGCCAGGTCAGGAAGGCCGATGCTCCTGGCAATGCCAATGCCCCAGCGTCCCTTTCCATCCGTCATGATGAAGGTTCGCGGGGCAGGCGCCTCTCCGCCGATGTTCTGGACCGGGCTTCCGTTTTCCACAAAATTCGGACAGCACTGGATGAGACCAGTGAGTCCGGAGCGATCCGTAAACTCCTCCGTTTTGATGATGCTGGCATTGGCATTTTCAATGACCACCATGCCGCCGAAGGGCAGGGCAGGGTCGAGGTTTCCCGTGCGTTTGCCATCCGCGATCTCAAGACCCGACGGCAGCATCTTGGGCGGATCGAAATAGCCACCATTGCATGCCGCGATGGCCCCGGCATCCACGGCGATGGCGTCCATGAGCCTGGCGTTCTCCTTGGAGGCATTGGCGGAGATTTGCAGTTCACATTGCGCCTCGTCGAAGAAAACCAGACTGAGCTGGCCCGTGTCACCGTTTGAGTGCTCGAGTGTCTTCGTCACCTTCGTCGCACCATGACCCAGAGAGACGGGTGCGGATGTGGAGGTCAGTTTCCACTCAGAGCACGCGGTGGACGCCAGGCCGCACCAGAGAAGGAGACACCCGAAGACGGGCTTGCAGCATCGAGTCATGAGGTGCGAAGCATGGTCAGTGTCTCTGCATCATCATCGTCATGTCCCGAGCATGATTGTCACCGACCCGCCAGTACACAAAAAAAGCGAAGCATGGCGCTTCGCTTTTTTTGGATTGGGCTGGAGGGCAAATTGCCCGACCTAGGAATTCTCTTCGGCGGCGGGTGCTGCGTCTTGCGCAGGAGCCTGGGTGACCTCATCCACGGGAGCACCGGCGGCGGGAGCGTCTTCCACCTTTGGGGCAGGAGACTTTTTCGCAGCGGGGGCCTTGGCAGCCTTCTTCACCGTGGCCTTCTTCGCAGCAGCCTTCTTGTCGGCGTCCGCGGCGGTTTTGGCGGGACGGCTCACCTTGCGGCTGATGCCCTGCTTGGTGAGTTCCTTCTTGCGCTTGAGGTACGCGGCACGGCGGCGGCGCTTGATAATCTTTTTGGATTGTTGTCCCATGAGGAGGCTGTGTTTATGAAAGAGGGCGGACAAGTTCCACCGATGCCTGAAGAATCAAGGTGAAAAATGCGCCAGAACCTCCGCTGCCCGGGTGGGATCCACCCATTCTCCCCCACAAAAAGCCTTGCATGGGTGCGGAACTGTGTTCACATTGACATTGTTGACGGGCTTGCATGCCCTCACGTGTGACCAAAGGTTGCCTTCCGCGCAACGGTCCGCCTGCCTCAAACGCGCCCTCCGGGCATGGCACACAGCGTTTCGAGATTCGGTGCGGCACCCCGCCTGGAATCCCCCTGTACGGCCCACCCCATTCTCCCAATTCCCCGCAGGCGGTACCACCGGCCGTGGGTGACATCCCAGCTTTTCCACCCCCTACAACGCAATCCTGTCATGGCAGGCCACAACAAATGGTCGAAGGTCAAGCACATCAAGGCCGTAGTCGATGCCAAGCGCGGCAAAGCGTTCAGCAAGCTCGCCAAGGAGATCACCCTCGCGGCGAAGCACGGGGGTGGCGCACCGGAGACCAATGCCCGCCTGCGTACCGCCATTTTGAACGCCAGGGCGCAGAATGTACCCAATGACAACATTGAGCGTGCCATCAAGAAAGGTACCGGAGAACTCCAGGGCGCAGCTCTGGAAGAGGTGCTCTACGAAGGCTTCGGCCCGGGTGGCGTGGCACTGCTCATTGAAGTCGTCACAGACAACCGCAATCGAAGCGTGAGTGACCTGCGCCTCATTTTCAGCAAGCTGGGCGGCACCTTCGCGGAGGCCGGCAGCGTATCGTATCTGTTCTCGCGCCGCGGAGAAATCCGGCTCGACAAGGCCGCGGTGGATGAGGACACCGCGATGGAGGTCGCTCTGGAGGCAGGGGCCGACGACGTGATTGCAGAGGACGAGGAGTGGGTCGTGTACATGCCAGTGGAAAAACTTTTTGCCGTGGGTGGCGCCTTCCAGGCGAAAAACATCACCCCCAAGTCCCAGCAGCTCATTTACCAGCCATCCACCACAGTGACCTTGGACGATGAATCCACGGCGCGCTCATTCCTGAAACTGTACGACGCACTGGACGACTACGACGACGCGCAGCACGTGCACGCCAACTTTGAACTGGCCGATGAAGTGATGGCCAGCATCTCCTGATTCCTTTCAAGACAGACTTTTTGTATCGCACTCGATGACTGAGCATCCAACTTTGCAAACCGGCGGTTCCACGCCCACGCTTTTTCCCATGGCACCGGAGGAATCAAGATCGGCACTGACCGGCAAATCAGCCGCGAAGAAGGCCGCCAAAAAGGTCGCGAAAAAAACCGCGAAGAAGGCTGCCAAGGCGGAGGTGCAGGCAGAACTGCCGACTCCCCCCAAGAAGCGTGTCGCGAAGAAGAGTTTTCGCGCCGTGAAGGGTGAAGAGCGCGCCTCAGCACCGGCTGCCGCGGCTCCACCAGCAGTCATGGCACAGGATGGCGGCGTGGCGCGCGTGCCTGCCGCCGACGTCGTGCATCATGAGCCTGCGGCACGTCCCGCCCCCGTGGATGAACCGGCTCCGGCGCCTGCTCCCGCAACGGAAGTGCGTCAAACGCCTGCGCCCGCACCTGCCCCCGTGGCCGAAGTGAGGCAGGCACCAATGCCGCATACGCAAAATCGCCCGCCATTCCCCCGCGAGCAACGTGAACAGCGCGATCCGCGTGAGCACCGCGGACCTTCCGCCCCACAACAAGGTCAAGGCGGCGGCGGTGGCGGTGGCAATGACTATCAAGGCGGTCAACATGGAGAGTCCCACCCGCAGCACCAGCACGGTGGTCATGGCCGCCCCCCTCGCAAGTGGGAGAAACGCGGCAAGTTCCGTGACCGTTTCCGCGACAACAGGAACCGCGATGGTCAGCAGCAGCAGTCGCAGCAGGAGGGTAACTTTGAAGGGCAGCAGCCTCCGGCTCCGTTGCCGGAACGCCCACTCGGTCCACCGGAGCCCAGTGAAGGCATCCTTGAGCTCACGCCCAAGGGGTACGGCTTCCTGCGTCAAAAGAGCCGCCAGTGGGCGGAGTTTGCGCAGGATCCGTGGGTGTCTCCCGAGTGGATTCGCAATCTCGGACTGCGCACCGGCATGTACATCAAGGGTGTGGAGCGCATGGGTCACCGCGGACCCCAGGTCACCGAGATCAAGGAGGTGAACGGCATGGCGCCCGAGAAGGTGCGCGACCTGCCGCTCTTCGAAGAGCTCAAGGCGGTGAATCCGAACAAGCGCATCCAGCTTGAGACCGTGAGCAACCGCCTCACCACACGTGTGATCGATCTCATCACACCCGTGGGTCGCGGCCAGCGCGGCCTCATCGTGGCGCCTCCGCGCGCGGGGAAGACCACGCTGCTCCAGCACATCGCAGAGGCCATCACCCTGAATCACCCGCAGATGCATCTGATGATCCTGCTGGTGGACGAGCGTCCTGAAGAGGTCACTGAGTTTCGCCGTTCCCTGCCGAATGCGGAACTGCACGCCAGCTCGAATGACAGCGACATCCGCAGCCACCTGCGCACCGCGGTGCTCGCCATCGAGCGGGCCAAGCGCCTCGTGGAAAGCGGCCAGCATGTCTTCATGCTCCTGGACTCCATCACCCGCATGGCGCGTGCCTTCAACAACGCACAAAAGGGTGGAGCC
>JAEYUU010000096.1 GCA_023429545.1 Verrucomicrobiota bacterium | reverse complement strand
TGCCGGGTATCCTCCCCTGCCTGCGCCCAGTGCCCCGTGCAGGGATTCTGCCTTGCCGGGGACCCGGCCTCCCTGCCGGTCAAAGGCATCCGCGCCTCCGTCACCGAGGTCACGGAGCGGGTCTTCTTCCACCGCACCCGTGACGGCATCCTCCTGCAGCAGGAGACCGGAGCCCGCCGCACCGGCCTCTGGAAGCTGCCCGCTCTGCCTGAGGAAGGGACGCCACCCGCGGTGCTCCACAAGTCACGCTACACGATCACCCGCTACCGGGTCACCCTGTGGGTGCATGCCACTCCTGCGAGCGGAGTTCGAAAAGCACTGCTGGAAAAGGAGTCCGCCAGGGTCATTCCACACGATGATCTGGCGAATCTGCCCATGCCCAGCCCCTATCGCCGCGCCCTGAACGCCCTCCTTGCGGATGTCGCGTTCCGGCTGGAGGCGTAAGGAGGCATCAGGGAATGCAGAAGTCCTTTGAGCCTGCTGTGCTTTGTGCTTTGCTTTCCGCCCCATGAGCGCCCCCGCCCCCACCACCTTGCCTGATGCCCACGGCCACTTCGGCCAGTACGGGGGCATGTTCGTTCCTGAGACGCTCATGGCGGCCCTCTCGGAGCTCACTCAGGAATATGAGCGCGCCAAGAAAGACCCGGCTTTTCAGAAGGAGCTCGACCGCCTTTTGAGCGAGTACGTGGGCAGGCCTACGCCTCTCTATTTCGCCGAGCGCTGGACCAAGGTGCTGGGCGGGGCCAAGGTGTACCTCAAGCGGGAGGATCTGCTCCACACCGGCGCGCACAAGATCAACAATGCGCTGGGACAGGCCCTGCTGGCCCTGCGTCTTGGCAAGAAGCGCATCATCGCGGAAACCGGCGCGGGCCAGCACGGCGTGGCCACTGCCACCGTGTGCGCGAAGTTCGATCTCGAGTGCGTGATCTACATGGGCAGCGTGGACATGGAACGCCAGGCACTGAACGTCGCGCGCATGCGCTTCCTGGGAGCCAAGGTGGTACCCGTCACCGCCGGCCAGGCCACGCTGAAGGAGGCCGTGAACGAGGCCATGCGTGACTGGGTCACCAACGTGCGCACCACCCACTACATCCTGGGCAGTGCGCTGGGCTCGCATCCCTTCCCGATGATCGTGCGTGATTTCCATCGCGTGATCGGTGTCGAGGCACGGCGGCAGATTCTGGAGCGCGAAGGACGGCTCCCGGATCTCCTGGTGGCGTGCGTGGGCGGCGGCAGCAACAGCATCGGCCTCTTCCATCCCTTCCTCGAAGACAAGGACGTCCGCATGGTCGGTGTGGAAGCGGGCGGCGAGGGCATCCTGCCGGAAAAGCACGCCGCGAGATTCCAGGGCGGGCGGCTCGGCGTGCTTCAGGGCACGAAGACATGGCTCCTGGCCAACGCAGACGGCCAGATCCAGCTCACGCACTCGGTGAGCGCAGGCCTCGACTACCCCGCCATCGGACCTGAGCACGCCTATCTTCATGATCTGGGCCGGGTGGAGTACGCCTATGCCACGGATGACGAGACCCTGCAGGCCTTCCAGGACCTGTCCCGGTTCGAGGGCATTATTCCTGCCCTCGAGAGTGCGCACGCCATGGCCTATGTAAAGAAAGTCGCGCCCACGATGAAGAAGGACGAAATCATCCTCGCGAATCTCAGCGGTCGTGGTGACAAGGACGTGGCTTCCGCCGCGCGCCACGTGTTCGGTGAAAGCATGAACTTCTAGTCCGACCCATGTCTGCCAGCCATCCCATCGCGAAGGGCATGCAGACGCTGGACGCGCTGCTGCGCGACAAGGTATCGCCGCATCTGAAGGAGACCTTGGGAAAGGATTTGCGCATGCTGAACATCGCCTGCGGACAATGCGATGAAGCAGAGACCCTGGTGAACTTCGCCAGGGCGCAGACCAGCGGCGACGTGAAGCTGATTGGCGCGGACATCCGCATCCGCGAAATCTTGCAGGCCCGGGAAAATCATGCGCATCTTCCCGCGGAATTCCTGCTGGAGGACGCCACCAAGCTCTCCAAGCACAAGGAGTTGGGTGAGAATTTCGACATGGTACTGCTCCGTCACCAGAACTACTGGCACGGCCCGGAATTGTGGAAGCGCATCTTCGAAGAAGGCCTCGCCAAAGTGGGTGATGACGGTCTGCTGGTGATTACCAGCTACTTTGACAAGGAACATCAACTTGCCCTCGATGCGCTGCAACAGCTGGGCGCTGAACTCGTGGTCACCCACCAGAATGAAGAATCACGCAAACTGCTGACACCGGGCAAGTTCGTGGACAAGCACCTTGCGGTGCTGCGCCGCCGCCGCTAGGAACAGCGCTCCCTCATGGCACGGCTAGACGATCTTCTCGCACGGTGGCTGCTGCGACGCGCCTCCAGTCGGAGCAATGGCGCCACCAACGGGAATGCCCCGAACAGCGCGTTGGAACTGGAAGCCCTGCAGTCGCACTCTGCCTCGCAACTCGAAATGGTGCAGCGCCTGAAAGCGACCGCGGAAAAGCGCAACGCCATCCACAAGGAGCTGCGCAAACGTGTGGCCCAGCTCAAGCGCGAGCTGAGGCGGATGAAGGCGCAGGCGAAGCACGACAGGCACGAGGCATGGAACTGGGAGACGCGGTACCGGCTCATGCGCTCCGATCTGCGCTCCTATGAAGATGTGCTGCACCGGAGTCTCACCCGCCGCGGCTGCATTGTGGCCCCGGTGCTGGAGGACCCGAACCGCGTCAGCAAATTCCTGCGTCTCAAAGACAAGGTCTGGCGGACCGAAATGCGCTTGGGCGTCCTCCGCCAGCATGATCCCAAGCCCCTGGAACGGGAAGTCATCCCGGAGAGCACGCCCCCCGGCCCTCCCGAGTCCTGGCCGCTCATCAGCATGGTGACACCCTCCTATCAGCAGGCCGAGTTCCTGGAACGCACCATGCAGAGCATCCTCGGACAAAACTACCCCCGCCTGGACTATCACGTCTGGGATGGCGGCAGCAAGGATGGCTCGGTGGACATCATCCAGAAGCACGCCGACAAGCTGGCTTCCTGGGGAAGCGAACGCGATACCGGTCCGGCCAACGCCATCAATAAGGGCTTCACGCGTTCCAAAGGTGAGATCATGGCGTGGTTGAATTCAGACGACCTGCTCACCCCGGGGACGCTTCAATTCGTGGCGCACTATTTTGCCACCCATCCCGAAGTGGATGCCATCTACGGACATCGTCTCATCATCAATGAGCGGGACTGGCAGGTGGGACGCTGGGTCCTGCCGCGCCACAACGGTGAAATGCTGCTGTGGGGCGACTACATCCCCCAGGAGACGTTGTT
Source organism: Verrucomicrobiota bacterium (assembly GCA_023429545.1). GTDB lineage: Bacteria > Verrucomicrobiota > Verrucomicrobiia > Verrucomicrobiales > Verrucomicrobiaceae > Roseimicrobium. The sequence goes on along the minus strand of JAEYUU010000096.1, from coordinate 1,028 downwards.
CTGGCGGCGCAGCCTTTGGGAGAAATGCGGGAGCCACCTCGACGAAAGCTTCAAGTTCGCCTTCGACTGGGATCTGCTGCTCCGCTTTCAACGAGCCGGCGCCCGCATCAAGCGACTGCCCTGGTTTCTCGGGTGCTTCCGGGTGCACGATCTGCAAAAATCCAGCGCGGAGATCACCACCACTGGATTCGCGGAAATGGGGAGACTGCGATTGCGTGAGCTTGGCGCCTCCTTCACCGAGGAGCGCCTCGGCCACCACGTTGTGCTCTACCAGGCCAATGCCGCCTGGTGTGACCGTCTGCTGCGGTGGGGCATCCGCTGGTGATGCTCCAGAATGGAAGCGCGCAGGCTGCTCCGGCATGCCAGGGCTCTCAACCCGCCCTGCCAAGCTCGTCCAGCCGCAGGGAGGGGTTCACCGTGACCTTGTGCAACAATTCCGGGAGTGCTCCCATCACTTTGCGAACCTCCGCGGGTTCATAGCGATTCCCGTCAAAACCACATCCGCATTGCAGGCTGTCTCTGCCGTCGTCGCGGCTCACAAAATTAAGCGTGAATCCCCAGGGCATGGAGCGTGTAAAAACCCTCGATGAGCTGCAGCGAACGCCCGCAAGCCTGACCAATGGTCTTTCGAGGTGAGTATGCATGAAGATGGCCTCGATGGTCGGAGGCGACCCGCCGACTGCCTGCATTGTCGCGCAAATCCATTCGAACGGCAGATCCTGATGGGCTTGCGCTTCAAGCACCACTTCGCGAACCCGCTTGAGGATTTCGGAGAAAGCAGGGTTCCCAGACAAGTCTGTCCGTAACGGCGTCAGATTTGCCTTGGGTCCCATCACGTCATCGAGCTCAGGGCGGCTCTGGCCTGCAAAATACGTCCCCACAAGGATGTCCGTCTGGCCGGTGCGCAGGCACAACAGGATCTTCACGCAGGCGAGCAGGAACATGAACTGGGTGGCTCCGTGCTCCCTCGCCGTAAGCGCAAGCCGGGAGACGGTGTCTCGTGGAAAGAACACGGGAAAGAATGACTC
>JAEYUU010000085.1 GCA_023429545.1 Verrucomicrobiota bacterium | reverse complement strand
GCGTGGCGTAGCGTATCTCGCGCGAGAGCAGGGCGTCCCGCACATCAGAAAACGAGGTGTATGTGGACGTGGCCACCAGCATGGCGAGCCAGAAGCCGAGGTAGGCGGCGGTGATGAAAGCAAGGATGGTCCAGAATGGCGTACGCATGTGCCTGCAAACTCCTACGGCGCGGGTTTGAGCCAGTCCGGAATCTCCAGCCTGTCACTGGGCACCGCCTTTTCATCGCCGCGCCACACGAAGCCCGCGGATTCGAACGCCTCCTTGTGATTGCGCAAGAAGGTGAGCAGGCGTCCGCCAAGCTGGCGGTTGGGCGAATCATGCCGCACCGCAAAGGGCTGGACCGCGCGGGGCTTGTCCGCGGGCAGGGCCACCATGTCGAAGTGCTCCGCCTGCGGAGCGACGTTCACCTTGTACACCACGATGGCATCCAGGCTGCCGACGCGCATCTGGTTGATGAGGAAGTCCGCCGTGGGCACCTCCACCTTCACGTTCCTGCGCACGCTCTCATGCAGGCCGGAGCTTCGCAGCATGGCGCTGGTCATGTACCCCAGCGTGCTCTGCTCCGCATTGCACAGGCCCACGCGCAGTCCCGGCCGGGCAAGATCGGAGAGTGTCTTGAGGTTCCCAGGATTGCCCTTCGGCACGGCGATGACGATTTCCGTCTCCGTCAGCATCACCGCCTCCGGGAAGTGCTCCGCGACGGGCGGCACGAAGCAGACATCACAGGCATAATAAACATCCGGAAACTTCGGATCCGTGGCGTCCTCCATCGTCTTCATGGCGGAGCACAGGATGCCGCACCCGTTGAAGATGGTGGTGAGATCCACATCCTCACGATCGGCGAACTGCTGCAGGACTTTCTCAATCGCGAGCCGGTTCACCCCGCCACTGTACAGGATCAGCGACGGGCGAACGGCCCATTTGTCGCCTCCGGCACTCTGAAAGCCGGATTGCTGGAACGCCTTTCCGCCTCGATCCGGCGCCGCCATGTAGCGGGCGAAGCGCAGCGCCTCCTGCGGCTGGGTGCAGGCGGTCAGTACCGCGGCACTGGCGTGTTCGCGATGCTCCTTGAACTCAGCCACCTCCACCAGTTCCAGTCCGTCAAATTGGGCCACGGTGGCGTCCCAGACAATGCCGGCATCCACGGCGCCAATCTGGATGTCCGCGGCGACTTCCGTCACTGTGGGCTTCATCACGGTGGCTTTCGCGGCGAAGCTTTCCCACTGCGGCCCCAGCAGCTTGCGCACAATCTTTGAGATGCTGGCGGCATCGGGATTGGCCAGGGAGAATTTGATTCCTTCGCGGGAGAGGTCCGCCAGGGACTTGATGTTTTCCGGGTTGCCCCTCTTCACTGCCACCACCGGCCTCTGCGTCACCAGCGGGATCACCTCGTTGATGAGCTCCGCCTTCCGCGCGTCCGCCACCGTGCCGTCATCCGCGGCGATGAACAGATCCCCTTTCCTGGCCACCTGAAGCTGGCTCAGCAGGGTGCCGGTGCCACCGTATTGCAGTTGCACTTCCACCCCCGTCTCCTCCCCGTATTGCTTCGCGATGGCCTCGACTGGCTTTTTCAAGTTCGCGGCGCAATACACCACGATGCTCCCGGTGGGCGCCGGCCTGCTCTCCTTGCGGACGAACAGGAAAAACAATCCCAGTCCGGCGAGGATGAGCAGCAGGGGGGCGATGAGACCTCTTTTCATGATTGGATGGTTTGGCCATCGGCGCTACTCGGACGGCCCGCTGCGGGAACCTCCCCCATGCACGGAGGCGACAATCAGCCAGATGATTCCGCCGAGTGCCGCAAGAATGCAACCAATCCCGACCCAGGAAACAAGCACTGTCCACCCGGGTGTCGTGACCATCATGCCATCCTTTTCAATGTGGACGGCGAATTTTGCCGGCGGAGACGGCGGCAAGGAGGCCATGTAGCGCTCAACATCAGCGACGCGTTCCTCAAGGCTGGGAAGTTCTTCCGGGGCCGGGGGAGGCGGTTCCGGGGAAACGGATGCGACGTTCGTGGCGGTTTCCAGTTCCTTGTCCCAGGCCACTTTCATCAGGATGTCCCAGCCGGGATTCTCATTCTTCACCCGGCATGAGCAGCGGCCAATGAGAAAGAGACTCGTGTCTTCGATGCCGGTTTCATCCAGCTCAGAGGCCATCCACGCGCCAAGCACCCGCCCGCGGCCAAACACCGGCGCCGCGAATGGCTCGCTGCCCTGGAGAAATTTTGTCCCCTGCGGACCGGCCAGCATGTGAACCAGCGGTTGCTCGGCGGCATCATCCTTTGCGCCGCGCAGCACGGAGAACTTCAATTGCAGCGGCGGGCCGGGGCCGAGTTGGCTCTCGGGATCCTGGGGGTCCTGTGCCGGGAGGCTCGCCACATGCACGAGGTACCCCAGACGTTTTTCCAGGCGTGCCGCCAGCGCGTTGTCCGCTTCCGCATGGCCGCTCTCCACCATCACCCACACGACGGACTCCCCGGCGAGGATGCGTTTCGCCAGTTCACGGCGGGCGGGGGAGTCCAGCAGATGGCGTACCCCGGCTTCGCTCCAGTCATCCAATCCGAGCGGTTGCGCCATCTCACGGGGGAAGAAAATCCTCGGACTTTTCCCGTCAGGCGCTTCCTTCAGTTCCAGGTTCGCCACGGCCTCGGCTCGCAGCAGGCCGATGGCCCCGCTGTTCACTTCCGCGCGCGCCCATGCGGTGGGCGCCGTCACGTGAAAAGGATCCGCCGGCCACCGATCCAGCGCGTAGCGGAAGACTGGGATCGTACAGGCATGTCCCTGGCATGCCAGCACGAGCAGTGTGGCAAGGAGGACGGGCAGTCGGAATGGCATGGGGCCTGGCTACGGTTTGCCGATGCACTTGATTTTGCCATCCACCGTCGCGATGTACAAGCGACCGCGTGCCACCACCATCCCGTCCCAGACGGGCGGGCTGTCCAGTTCGAAGCTGTTGGCCTGTTCTCCGGTCTCCACATTCATCATCCACAGGCGCGCACCGCGCTTGCCCTCCAGGGCGGCATCCTGCTCCACCAGTTCCTGCTGCACGGCCTTGTCCCGCTGGGAAAGCCGCTCAAAGGCGTATTCCTCATCAAGCGTATCCGGGGGACCGCTCACGAAGAGATTCTTCCCGGCCAGCGCCATGGCGCGGGTGACGATGGGCACATAGGTATCCCACTGGTGCTGCACAAAGCTGCCGCCACCCTTGGGTGCGTAGGCGCCCTTGGACGCCGAGCGGAACCACAGGGCCGCGCCCACCTTGCCCTTGCCCGTCTCCACGCCGGAGGAGATGCCGTGTGCTCCATGGCCGCTTTCGTCCCGCGCATCTCCATTGTCGAAGGAGCAGATCAAGGCGCTGCCCTTGGGCTGGCCTTCCGGTTGGGACACGCGGGTGAGAATTTCATCGGCAGTGAGTGCCCGGGGATGGATCACCAGTTGGTCGAGAAGTCCCGTGTAGTTTGTCTTGATGTCAGACACCCCGTTGGCGGCGCCGAGCACCAGGGCGTTCTTCGGCTGGCTGGGAATGGGGCCGGAAGCGGCGCCCTCGGCCACCAGCTTGCCGTCCACGTACAGTTTCATGGCTCCACTGTCCTCAAGCACCGCGGCGAGGTGATGCCAGCCCTCCGGCAGCGGCTCGCGCGAGGCGGCGGTGTGGACCTGCTTGTCCGCGCGCACGTGGAATGCCGGCTTCTTCTCCTGCAGCGTGATGGCGAATCCATTCAATGGCCCGCCCTGTGCGACAATGCTGCCGCCACCTTCATCCGGCAGCACCCAGCACTCGATGGTGAGCGCCTTCTTCGCGATGTTGAGCGATTCCTTGTCCGGGAACTTCACGCCGTAGCCCACAGCCGCGGCTGCCTGCGGCTTCCTCCCGCCCGCCTTCGGTTTGCCCTGCCCGGTCGGCTGGATGGCCACATCCGGGGACGCCTTGCTCGTGCGGTACAGCGTGTGTTCCATCGTGGTCGTCCACTTGTAGTATTTCGACTCACGACCGTACGAGTACACATTCTTGTCATCGAAAACGAGGATGCGCCCCGCGGGTGCATACTTGCCCGCCTGGTAGTAGCCGCTATGGCCACCCGCGAAGTGCTCGCCATACACCCAGTAACTCCGGTGGAACCACTCGGCATCGAGATAGCCAAACGCCGCGAAGATGTGCGCGTTCCCCCCGCGTTGCGCCCCGCCCTGCTCCTCGGGCTTCCCGCTCACGGGCGCGATGTCCACGCGTTCGCCATCGTCTTTGATCTTCTGGGAGCGCAGGTAGATGTACTTGCCGTCATTGCTCAGGATGTCATTGAGCCCGGTGGGCATTTGCAGGGTCTTGTGCAGGGTGTGCAGGTCCTTTCCGGTGGCCGGGTCCTTGTCATCGTAGGCCACCTCCACCAGCTTCCGTCCGGTCTTTCCTTCAAGACGGAAGAACTTCAGTCCGCCATCCAGGAAGACACTGCGTCCGCAGACGAAGCTCACCACGCCCGTGGCGGGATCCACCAGCACGCTGCCATGCACGGGCCACACGCTCTCCAGCGCCTCCAGCGCCATGTGGCGCAGATCCGTGGGTGCCGCGCGGAAGCGCCATGCCAGTGCGCCGTCGCTCGCGCGCAGGCAGTACACATTGCCGTCCGTGCAGCCGAAGATCACCCGTCCCTGCCAGTACGTGGGCGGTGAATCCACCCGCGAGCCCGCCGTGAAATGCCACGCCTCCTTGCCCGAGTCCGCGTCGAAGGCATACACGGTGTGCGCCTCCACCTGCGAGATGAAAAGCTTCCCCCCGGCCACCACCGGCGGGCTGAGCCGGCCGCTGAGTTTCACCTCCCATGCCGGTGACATGTCCTTCACCAGGTCCTGGTTGGTGAATCCGCTGCGCTGTCCGTCATGCCGGTAGGTCGGCCAGTCGAGCGCGTTGGCGGCCTCCTCCGCGATGGCGTCATAGGCCGGCCCTTTCTCCAGCCGTGCCTCCTCGGGAGTCGGCGCGGGGAGCGGGTGGCGGTTCTTCGCGGCCATGGCGTTCATGCCAAAGAGCTTCGCCTCGGGATAGCACGCGCAGTTGTGCGGCCCCGCATACGTGAGCCCATTGGCGGGGATCACGCCGTACAGGCACGCCCCGCGCACCCAGTGGTTGAGGTCCCAGCTCTGCTTCTCGGTATCGACGAACTCGATGCCCGTGCGCGAAGGAATCAGGAACTTGTCCGTGGCCTTCGCGATGTAGCAGCGATGGTGGAACCAGTAGGTGCCCTCCGGCACATCAGGCAGGAATTTTTTCTTCACTTCACCCGTTGCCGGATCGCGGCCGGTGAATTCGCCCGTCTGGTTTCCCTGGAGGGTGCCCGCGTTCCACACGAGGCCTCCGCTGACGATGAGATCCTCCGGTGAGCGGTAGCCGCTTTTCTCATGGGAGCCTTTCCAGAGTTCCTTCCCGGTTTCCGCGGCAAAGCCCTTCATCTCCCCATCGCCGCCGGCATAGAGCACCACGTCCTGGTGCAGCACCACCCGCGGGCCAAAGTTGAACTCATACAGCTTGCGCCGTCCCGCGGGGGCGGTGCTCCACTTTTCCCGGCCACTGCCCTGATCCAGGCACACCAGCTTCTCCCCGTCGTGGAAGACCGCGCGTTTGCCATCCATCCCCAGGGTCAGCGGAGCGATCAGCCCTTCGTGTTTCCACAAGACCTTCCCGGTTCCGGGATCCACCGCCGTCAGCACGCGGGGCTTCTGGTCCCAGTTGTACTCCGTCTCCACGCGCTTCTGGTCGCTCTGCTGCGCGGGGGCGAAGTTCACCAGCTCACGCTCCGCCGGCTTGGGGTTCACCAGCGCATACATCACTACGCCCGAGAGCAGAA
>JAEYUU010000038.1 GCA_023429545.1 Verrucomicrobiota bacterium | reverse complement strand
CTGATGCACAGCCCGAGCCTACGGAGAAGATCCAGGTGAAGCGCATGCCCTTGGAGGAAGCCATCGAACTGGCTCGCAATGGCACCATCCGTGATGGCATGTCCGTCATGGGCCTACTGTGGCTCGGAAGCCAGCCGTGAAGTGGTGAGTGGACCTCAGGGCTCGGCTCGCGAGTGGTGCGTTATGTCTTACTCCGTGAAGACATACTCCTTCTTCATCACCAGGGTGAAGACCCGCTTCGTCTTGTGATCCACCACGATGAGCTCGGACACATCCAGCTCGCCCACCCTCGGGTCGGGCACCTTCTTTTTCTCAAACTTCTTCGCCTCAAAACGCTGGGCGTCGCCAAAGGTGTGCAATGCCTTGTCGTCAGAATCGGGATCCACGAACCAGTTCTTCCGTTTCGGCTCGTCCGGCGTGGAAATCTGGTAGGGTGCCGAACTGGAGCGCAGGATGATGCGGTATCCCGTCAGCATCGGAACCGCCGGCTGCTGGGCCTGCGCGCCGTGAATGGCAAACACTGCGAGAGCCAGGAGGACAAGGGAACGGATCTTCGGCTGCATGGCGGAAGTCTGGTGGAGATCTGAGGGGCGTGTCAATCCTCAGCGCCTTTCAGCCTGACGGCCACGGAAGTACCAAAATGCTCGAAGCCAAGGGACCTGGCGATTGCGAGGGAGGGGACATTTTCCTCCAAGGTACGGTATTGCGGGAGCAGCTTCTTCCACGCGGCATGCCGCGCCAGGAAGGCCACAGAACTGCGACCGTACCCCATGCCGCGGTGCTCGGGGTGGGTGACGATGGAGATGTGGGCCACCGTGCCGTCCCAGATTTCATAGCCCGCCAGCGATGCCAGCGTGTCCCCGGCAAAGACCCCGCAGACTGCGTCAGCCCCGTCCAGGCTGCTCCCACCCTGCTCCCATTCCCCGGCATCACACGCCTCCTGCAGTCTCGCGATTTGTGGCGCCTCCTTGGGCCCCAGAAGCTGCACTGGGTGCAGGGGACTGCCGGTCACCACCTCCGCGTAGCCGATGAACGCGGGCCCAATGACGCGGGAAACCTGGTCTGGCGGGAAGTTTCTGGCGTTCTCCGTGGGAGGAGTGTCCCCTGCCAGTAATACGGGAGCGAGCTCCTCCAGATGCGAATGCGGGAGGGAGATGACTGATCCACCTGGTATATCCATGACCATCATGCCATGATAGTTCATGTGGTCTCCACCGTGGGCAATCACACGGGGAGGGTTCGCCCAGAGCGGGCCCAGGGTCTCATCCCAGCCGAACAGCCGGGACCAGCAACGACTGATGGTGGAGCATGTCGAGGGGGAGAACATCGACCGCTACTGTAGAAAAATTGAGGAACCTTGGCGAGGGGGATTGCAAAAAGACCGGTGGTCTGGTATTTTTTTGCTGATAATCAATAACCCCAAAGAAATCTGCCATGGTTAGTGCCATCAAGGCCAAGCCGGTATATCCAGGGGACGATCGGGCGCTGCTGGCGTTTGATCTTCCAGCAGGGGAAATCTATCGTCGGCTCGGACCGCCACACCGTCGTGTGGAAGATGGTGATGATGAGCCCGGCCCGTCAGAGTACTGGGCCTATCGATACCGCTGCGGCCTCACGGTGCTCATCGTGAGGCACTTGGATGCCCCGGGAGACTATGCGGGCACGGTTTACGCCGATGCCCCGGAGATCGAGCACATCCTGAACCATCTACCGCTGGCGGACTGCATCAGTTGGCGATTGGATCGCGAGGTGACCAGCTTCTTTGAAGACTGGTATGGCTCGCCGAGGAAGTTCAGCGTGATCCGCCAGGATGATCACGGGCTCGAGTATGAGGTTTCCGCACACCCGACGCGCCGCGCCGCGGACTGCATTCGCAAGAACCTCGAAGCCTTTGCCCACAAGCAGACCTACTGGACGCGGGAGAACAAGATCTGACCGTCTGTTCCTACTTCGCCGTGTGACGCAGACATGAGGAAATGTTCCATGCCCTCCTCGATCCGTGGAGCACTTCGGCATCCTGGCGCTTCCGTCTTCAAAGTTCCGTGGCCGGATGCCTCGCGGCAGCTCACCCATCCGCGCAACACATGCGCCAACAGACGTAGTACCCATTGCCGTCACGGCAGACGAAAAGAACAACAATGAAGTCCATCCTCACCCTTTTGGCGATCGCTGCGATCTTCGGCGGCAATTCGAATGCCGCGCCGCTCAAAGTCTTCATCCTCGCCGGCCAGTCGAACATGGAAGGTCATGCGAAGATCGATACCTTTGACTACATCGGCGACGATCCGGCCACCGCTCCACTTTTGGAGCGGATGCGCGGCCCCGACGGCAAACCGGCTGTGTGCGATCACGTCTGGATCTCCTACTTCACCGGCATCGGCGAAAACAATGGCGAAGGGTTTGGCAAGCTTACCGCGGGTTACGGCTCGCGGCAGAAGCCGGATCAAGACGGCGGCAAGATCGGCCCGGAGTTCACTTTTGGGCTCACACTCGACAAGGCCATCAACGAGCCCGTTCTGATCATCAAGACGGCGTGGGGCGGGAAGAGTCTGCACACGGATTTTCGCCCACCGAGTGCTGGGCCGTATCAACTCAATGACTATCAGCGCAAGCTCTATTACGGCCCCAAAGGACACGGCGTCCCCGATGACATGGAGAAGTGGCTCGCGGAAAAAGAGAAGGACACCGGCCATTACTACCGGCTCATGGTGGAGCACGTGAAACGCGTGCTCGCTGACCCGAAGCGCGTCTGCCCCGCCTACGATGAGGCTGCGGGCTACGAGATCGCTGGATTCGTGTGGCTCCAGGGGTGGAACGATATGGTGGACGGCCACACTTATCCTGATCGCGGCAAGCCCGCCCGGTTTGTAACATACAGCGAGTTGCTCGGTCATTTCATTCGCGATGTGCGCAAGGATTTCGGCGCGCCGCAGATGGCTTTCGTCATTGGCGTCATGGGGGTGGGAGGCGCAAAGGCCGACCGGGACACCATCGCCTTCCGCGAGGCGATGACCGCACCTGCCTTGCTCCCCGAGTTCAAAGGCAACGTCTACGCCGTGCCCACTGCGCCGTTCTGGTCGGAGGAACTTGGCGCCATCGCCGATAAGAAGGACGAGGTGCGGCAGATGAACTCCTACTTGAACTCAAAGCACAAGGACCACGCCAATGCCGACGGCCACATGACCGAAGCGGAGAAGCGCGAATATTTGAAGCAGTTCGAAGCCAGGCTCATCACTCCCTCTGAAGTCGAACTCTGGAAACGCGGCGCCTCCAATCAAGGGTACCACTACCTCGGCTGTGCCAAGACCTTCGCCCTCATGGGCAAGGCCTTCGCCGAGACGTTGCTGCGCAAGCCGACCTCCGCATCTGTCGAGACGAAGAACGGCGAGATGGCCGGTTATCTTTTCGCGCCCGCGGAAAAAGTACCGGAGGAGTTCAATGGTGGGTTCTCGCTCTATGCCGCCGCGTGGCCGCTGGTGGGCACGTATCCCGGGCATCGCTTTCAAACCGGTCTCTGCGGCACGTGGATGCACCCACAGTGGTCTGAGGAAGAGAAGCCGAAGGAAAAATGCTACACCGACATTGAGGGCGGTCTCGGCTGGTGGCGCGACACGCATTTCCCCACCATCACGCCAAAGTTCATCATGGGCGGCGTGGGGCCAAACTTCTCCTTCATTGCGAACGGCCCCGGCTACGGCGCGGGCACCTGGGAAAAGCCGCGCGGGAAGTATGGCGTGGCACAGCTCAGCCCGTGGCTGCTGTTTCCGCTTGATGGTTTGAACCTCAAGCAAGGGACCTGCGGTGAGTTGTTCGGCTACGGCTATCTGCCGCTGCCGCTCACGGATCCGAAGAACACCACCGCAGGCAAAAAGGTGCCGACTGGCAACCAGTGCTGGACGCTTTTCCTGAGCACCGGCAACTTCAGAGGCCCCGTGGCTTTCTTCACGCCGTTCTTCTGGTCGCAGGCGCTGATCGAACACCCCGAGTGGAGCGGCAAACTGCTCGACTCCTGCCCCGCCGGGCCGAACAAAGCGATCCAGATGGAGACGCAGCATGTGCCCGCCATTTTGAGCAGCGTCCAAGGCCAGTCGTATGCACGAGTCGCTCCGACACGCTTTCCCATCGGCGCGGATGGCACTTCCACCGTGCTGCATCGCCTCACCGCATACAAAAAGGCCGCGCTGTGGGATGACGTGCAGCATTGGTTCGACGGTGGCGCTGTTGCCGATGGCAGACTCAACGACGACGCTTCCGCCATTCACAATTTTCGAAGCGGCGGAGGCTCGAACTGGAGCATCTACCCGCCCAACACCAAGCGTGACGACAAGGTGCCGCTCGCCTGGAACGCCTTCGCCACCTCTTTCACGCCGAACCCGATCACCTTCGGCTATCGCTGGAATGATCAACTTACCCGCCGCGATGAATCGCTCGTCACGCTGCCCGAATACTACCAACTCGGCACGAGCGCGAGGAACAAGCCGCTTTGGAACGCGGTCGCCTCCAACGACCTGCCTGCCGAGCTGCACAACCTCACCACAAACCGCTTTGAAACGCCGAAGGAAAAACCCCAGGAACCGCGCACCACGCCGGATGATGCTGCAAGCTGCTGGAAAACGCCCGGCCCAGCCGCTGGTCCCTTCAAAGCCAGGCTCGGCGATGGCAGCGTGGTCACCTACTACTGGTATCGCTTCGCAGATCAGCCTGCGATGCTCAACGCCGACCTCACGCCTGGAGAACGCGAGCAAGTACAGAAACGCGTCGAGAAACTGCATCGGGTCTGGACCAAAGATCGCGACTACCTCGCCCCGCCGGATCTCGGCAAGCTCGCCGATATTGATCCCGCGCTCCTCGTCACCCCACCTCGCGGCTTGGAAGTGGGCTATGTGCCCATCGCGACACGGCAGGAGCTGCCTGCGCCGTGACACCCCGTGAAAATATGAAGCCCGGCCTCCCTTTTTGTCCTTGCGTTTGGTTACACCCTTGCCGCTTCGTTTACAGAAGCGGATGTCACGACGAGCAGTCGCCCATGGTTCAGTCCATGGCCGCAAGGCCCTGAGTGTCCCCAGTACCTCCTGCGGGATGACGCACTCCTCGCAGCCATGCTGAAGGTTCGGATGACACGGCCCCAGTGCGCCGGCGTTCCTTGTGATGTGGTCCCCCCCCGCAGCGCTTATCACCGCCCCTTCCGTCTCACACAATAGTAGGTTGCCTGGGGTCCCGTGATGGAGTCCTCCGTTTCCAGGATCTCCCATTGGTCCCTGTCCGGTGACCGCTCGAACTCCTTGCGGCTCAGCACGAGCAGATCCAGATCCCCTCCAGATAACGCGCGCGATGCCCGCGAGAGAGGCGTGAACTCCGGCTGCCTGAGATAGAGGAGCATGCCTTCGTGACGGGTGGGCGTCACCGCAATACGGAGGTGATCGGGTTCCGATCTCAATCGCACACGCTCCCCAAAACGCACGAGTGCGTCCGCGGGCTTGCGATATTGCAGGATCAGATTGCCAGTCGTATAGCCAGCCGCGGTGATGGCTGCCAGCCAGATGGTGAATGAAAGCCACTTCGGAGCGCTCCATCTGCCCCAATACGCGCCGCGTTCGATCCACAGGGATGCCATGGCCCCCGTTGCAAGTGCCAGCACCGGGATGATGGGGAAGATGCGGTCAATACGTTTCGAGGGCACCAGCGACATGAAGACGAGCGCGGCAAACGCCCAGCAGAGCAGCCACACGGTCCCCGGATCCGAGCGGAGGGAATCGCGGGTCTGTTTCTTGCTGAGCAGCACTGCCAGCAGCATGCTCCAGGGAGCGAAGCGCACGGTGAGATGAAGGATGTAGTAATAGACCGGTTGTGGGCGATGCACCGCTCCTTCACCGGTGGAGAACCGTCCCATGAACTCCTTGAGCACGACGTCGTCGTAGAATTGCCTGCTCAGGAGCGCATTCGTTCCGGCCCATCCGAGGAATATCAAGAGCGGAAGCAGCCACGGCCACCACCCGCACCACGCGAAGCGTCGGTTCCTCTTGTCCAGCACCAGGTACGCGACCAGTCCCGGCAGCAGGAATGCGTACAACACCGGTCCCTTCGTGAGCACACCAGCGAGCACAAAAAGGCAGAGCATCCATTTCTCCGAGGGAGTCCAGGCGGTCTGGGCCAGAATCTTCCGCCAGATGAGCCAGCCCGGGATGAAGATGGCGAGTGTCAGCAGCATGTCCGTGCGGACCAGGGTGGCCACGCGCGGAGAGATGATATTCAAGGCAAAGACCGCCACCACCAGGATGCCCACCGGTCGCGCAAACCGGTTGTCGCCCTCGCGCTTCAGCAGGTACATCAGGCCGAAGGCTGCGACGAGCGAAGGAAGCCTCCACGCGAGATCCCACCAGCGGGTGATGAAATAGATTCCGGCCGAGAGCCATCCCATCAGGGGAGGCTTGGTGGCGCTGTGCTGGTGCGGCGTGTGCTGCAGGAACCAATGTCCCCGCTCGACCATCTCAAAGGAGACATAGGCCTGCTTTGCCTGATCAAAATCATCGAGGTGCCAGGGAAGATTGCGCACACACTGGCAGAGGATCGCAATCAACAGAATGAAGAAAACGCCAGTGCGTCCCATGATGCCCGTGGGCCATGGCGGACTGGGGTCAGTGGCCGAAGTGGAATGTTGTCCGGGTTCCCTGTGCTCCATTAGATGACTGCCGAAATTCGGAAATGATGTGCCGGGAGCGCCTGCGTAGAACGCACGGGCACACCCGGACTGCTGGCGTATATACCCGAACTTATCTGCTGCATAACCATTTAAAGCGGTGACTGCCGTCCCAGGCCTCTTCTAAAAAGTCCCCGGTACGCCGGGCAATCAGGGAACAGCATTCAGCCCGTTGCCAACTTCGCCCGAACTTGAGGATTGGAGGCTCTGCATGTCGCGCGCGAGCCTGACCATGTCGTGGCTGTCCTCCACGTTGAGCTTGCGCTTGATGTGTGCCCGGTGGGTTTCGATGGTTTTGATGCTGAGGCGCAGCTTGTCCGCGATCTCCCGGGTGCTCAATCCCTGGCCCATGGCGCGGAATACCTCCAGTTCGCGGTCGGACAGGAGCTTCAGATAGGATTCGCCCAGTTCCTCCCCGGAGTGAATTGCTTTGAAGATCAGACGATCGGTGAAACGCTGGCTCACATACAGGCCATTGCTGGTGATGCGCCGAAGCGCGGACGCCAGTTCCGTGATGCTCTCATCCTTACGGAGGTATCCTTTCGCCCCGGCACGCAACGCCCGGAGCGCGTAGGTCGACTCGTCGTGCATGGACACCACCAGCACCGCGACCTTGGGTGCCTCGCTCAGCATCATTTTGGTCAGTTCCACGCCATCGCTACCCGGCAGGGAGATGTCCATGAGTATCACGTCCGGCTTGCAT
>JAEYUU010000436.1 GCA_023429545.1 Verrucomicrobiota bacterium | reverse complement strand
GAGCCTCCCACCAGCGCTTCGCCTCCATGAAATCAAGGCGGCCGTCACCATTCACATCACCAATGCCCATGCCGTGGGTGAAACGCGCCACCTTCACATCTTCGCTGAGCGGATGCCAGGCCCAGACCTTGGTCACATCGCCTCCGTCCGACGAGTAGTAGCCGAAGCGGCCTTCGCGCGAGCAGACGATTTCGGGCTTCCCATCACCGGTGACGTCGGTGAATTCCGGCGACTCGTTGTCCACGATATCTGCCACCTGAAACACCGCCCACTCCGCAGCGGCTGTCTTGCCCGGATTACGATACCAGCGGCCCTCCTTGCCAGGGAAGCCAAGAACTAGCACGTCCTTGAAGCCGTCTCCATCCACATCATGGACATAGGAGAAGAAGTTGTTGGAGTAGGTGTTGATGTTGAACTCGTCCTGCTTGTAGAAGGACACGGGCGTCTTGAAGTCAGGCCCCAGCCAGTAGTAGGGGCCGTACACGACGTCGTTCTTGCCGTCATTGTTCAGGTCGCCAAATGAGGCGCCTTCGCTGAAGAAGCGCGTCTCCAGCACACGCTTCTCCCAGCGTATGAGGGATTCACCGGAAGCAGGCTGGAGCGAAGTGGAAACGGCCAGGGCCGCCAGCAGGGGCGGAAGAATGAGACGTAGGGAGTGCATGGCGAGGAAACGTTCGATGCGTGGGGAGGCTACGAGGAGGCATCTTGGCTCTAGCGGACATTCTTTGTGCAAAATCGGACATGGCTGCGCTGCCCTGGCAGGCAGCACGCCCTCAGGCCGTCCGCAGCGCCTCCTCCAGAATCCCGCCGAACTCCCGGAAGCTCCACGCGGACTTGCTCATGCCGAAGGCCTGATCGGGTCCCTTGGATACGTCGAGGTCAATGGAGATGAAATCCTCCACATGCCGCCGGCTGCGCACCAGGATCTCTCCGCCGGGATCGATGACATAGCTGTCGCCGTAGCCCACCCCGGGCGTCCGCGTGATGCCGCTCTTTGCCGGGTCGAGCACGACGTTGTTGCCTCGCACGAGGTACACGCTGTTTTCGATGGCGCGCGCGGTGTGATCCGCCCGCACCTTCATGAAATGGCTGATCAATCCGGTGTCGCGGATGTAGTTGAAGTGGGGGGCAAAGATGATGCGCGCTCCCTTGGCCGCAAGAATGCGCACCGGCTCGATGTACCCGCCGTCCGCGCAGATGATGACGCCGAATTTCACTCCGCCCCGCTCAAACACGGGAAACTCGCGGCCCTGCTTGTGAAATTTCTGGTACGCAGCGCACTTGCTGTACACGCCCAGCACATGACCGCGATGAGCGACCACGACAGAGTTGTAGAGGTCATCGCCGCGCAGTTCGTTGAACCCGACAATGAGCGTGGGGTCGAAGCGGCTGGTGAGATCCAGCACCTTCGCGATTTGTGGTGAGTCCATGGCGAAGGCGCCGCGGCGTGCCTCCGCCTCCGTGTCCGGATAGCCCGCCAGGAAACACTCAGGAAAGGACACCACATCCACCTGCTCCCGATCGGCGCGAGCGAGTCCCTCCTCCACGCGCTTGAGATTGTGGTTGAAGTCACCACACCATGATTCGTACTGGCAATGGGCGATGCGCATGGAGCAAGTCTGCCGTGAGACATGCCGTGTGGGCAAGCCCAAATCCGGCCTTCAGTGCTTCTCTACGACGAGGCTGGTTTCGCCACGGAAACGCCTATTTCCAGCGTGGGCTCGGTGGGGTCATCCAGCGGCAATGGCGTGGGCCGGCCCCCATCATCCCGCAGATCCGTGCCCACCGAGTAAATGAGACCTGAGGCCATGTTGATGCGCAGACGAGTTCCGGAGAAGGGATCCACCACGTCCTCCGAGAGGTAGGCAGAAGTCAGCTCGCTGCCATCCTTGGGCACGCGGGCTTCCGCCAGGAGGAAGCGGCGCACGGCGAAGAGCGTCATGATGCCGGCATGCTGAGCCCGTGCGAGACCATGCCGATCCGGCAGTGCGAAGTAGGGCTGGATGCGCGTGGCGAAATAGTCCTCACCTGTGGCATTTCCGTCCGGCAGGCCCACACCTCCCCGTGCGCGCTGGCTCATGCGGTAGCCAATCTGATTCTGCCGCGCCATCACAGTGGCGGAGGACTCGCTCTTGAGCTCACGGAAGCTGTCGGCAAAGAGATGCAGCGTGGCATTGGGCTTGAAGAGGATCCAATCCGTGCGGATGGGCATGTAGCCATCTGGCAGGGGCGGTTCGCCGTCTTCCGGACCGATGAGCAGTTTCCGCTCAAAGGCATAATAGCCGCTCATCGCCTCTCGAAGGGCGCCTGCCGATGGCGCCCACGGTTGGTACTCCTCCTCCTGCAAGCGCTTCAGCGTTGCCGCATCCAACTGGGTACGCTTCAGCAGGAATGCCAGAGATTGCGCAGCGCCGTGATGCAACTCCAACGAGCGATCCATGAAGGATGGCCACGCATCGAGCTGCTCCAAGAGGTGCGCCAGGACCGCCAGATCCACCGCCGCGAGAAAGGCCGCCTCCTCCCGGCCGCTCCGGGCCAGATAGGCGGACTCGGCCTGTTTCAGCCGGATGATGCGGTGCCACGCGCGATCCGCGCCGAAATCCTCTATCATCCAGAGCAAACTGCGGGGCTGCCACTCTTCCTGTTTCTCCTCCAGCAGATCCCGGAAGTTGTCGAGCACGATGCCGTGCTCGTCGAGAGCCTCGGAGAGCGATGGCGTGTCCCACTCCCACGGCGGGGTGTTCGGCAGGACACTGAGGTTGATCCTGGCACCGGCTTCCAGCATCACCTTCATGCGGCTCGGAGCGGAGAGATCCGGGGTCCGCTCCGTAAAGACAGGACGCCTGAGGTCTTCCTCCCAGGGGCGTGGCTCATCCTTCAGATAGGTGTAGGCCAGGACCATGACCACCAGCACGCCCAGAAGCAGCCATGTCATCACCTGTGTGCCACCCCCTCCCTGCGCGCGGGAACGGTACTCATTCACTCCGCCCCGGCGCATGCCCGGAGGTGGCGGGAGATCGTCGTCTTCCTCCATCCAGTCATCTTGGGGTTCGCGCCGGGGCCGCTGCTCGTGACTGTCCATTCAGCGGCATCATGGCATGGAAACCGCCGAAGGCACGCACGCATTTCCGCTCAATCCCCGGCCACCACGCCGAGGAAACCATCAATCGCTGCGCGCGTGATCTGCCCACCAGGTCCGTCATACGGCCAGTCAAATCCATGCACGGCCCAGGGCAGCTCCACCAGATGATGGGCCACGCCCAACTCGCCGAGACGTCGTGAGAAACGCCTGCTCTGCATGTTCCACACAAAGGTATCGCGCGTGCCGTGCAGCAGGAGCACGGGGCAGGTCTCACGATCCGCGAGCATGAAGGCTGAGGCGGAGCGGTAACTTTCGAATGCCGCATCGGGATCACCTCCCAGATAGTTGCGGAGGAGGCGGAGCGAATTGAGCACATCCTTCTCAAAGGCGAAGCGCCGCGCAAAGAACATGTCATGCGGCGCATAGATGGCCACACATCCACGGATGGCGGGATCTCGAAGGCCTACGGCACAGGCACTGGCGATCTGCCCGCCCGCGCTGCGTCCCAGCAGCACAAAGCGGGTGGGATCGATATCCAGTTCATCCGCATGCGCCTTCAGCCATGCCAGCGCCTGCTTCATATCCTCCAGCGGTGCCGGCCATTGATGACGCGGCGCGAGGCGGTACTCGATACAGGCCACGGCATATCCCTGCGCGGACCAGTAGGCACTCCAGGTGGGAAACTCGGTCGCGGAGCCATTCTCCCAGCCGCCTCCATGGATGACGATGATGCACGGCGCATGCACCCGCTGAGCCGCACGGAAGAAGTGGATGCGAAGCTGGGAATCTTCAACTGCATTCGTGTAGACAAGCTCTTCCGCGATCCTTTCCGCGGGCTTTCCCATGCCCAGCCAGAGAGAGGGCAGCGAGGTGGGTCGAGTGTGCCCGGCGGCCTTTTCCCCGAAGGCACGCTGCATGCCATCTGAAAGTCCCCGCGTGATGTCATGCATCTGCCACACGGGAATGAGCAGCACCACCGCAGAAAGCAGAAGCAGGGCGGTGCCGGCATGGGCATCACGCCTGCGCATGAACATGCCGGTGCAGGTCAGCACCACGGCGAACAGCGCCATGCGGTGGCCGTATTCCGAGGCCAGCAACGTGAGCTGCCAGCTCAACCGGGTATCGATGAGCACCACGACGTGCAGAGCAAGGAGCGCGCACAAAATCGCGGCCATCAGGCGGAGACGAATCCAGACGGTCAGCATGCTCGGGAGTAGGGCATTCGCACCATGACAATCACCCTGTACTGCGCACCCACTGCCAGCCTACCTGCTGGCGAGGATGACAGGCCCTTCCACCTCCGGGACGCCACCCTCCTTCTCCAGGCTCACGGCGAACTTCGCCACCTCGGCGATGTGCTTGACCGGATGAAACACGACCGTGGCCTCACCCGCCTCGTTCACCCTTACCAAACCTGCGTTCACGGGAGCGCGTTGCTTCTTGCAGATGACCCAGAGCTGGTAGTCCTTGCCGGGCTGCACCGCTGGCATATTGGCCAGCTTGATGAGGCCCTCCTGCTTCGTCTGATCCCATACCACGAGCACTTCGCCCTCTTCGTAGCGCTTCACACTGGCCTTGAGCATCGATACCTCCATGCTGGCCAGGGCGATGCCCTTCTTAAGCTGCTCTGCCTCGGCGAGGAGCTTGGAGTACCTGGTTCCTTCCGCGGCGAGCTGGGTCTTTAGCTGCTCCTGTTGAGCCCTGGCTCCTTTCAACTCCCCTTGCGCCGCAACTTCGCTCTCCACCAAGGTGGTGACGCGATTGTTGAGCTCACGATTGGCCGTCCACGCGCCCACCGCCGAGACCGCGATGGCGGCGGCGGCAGCCCAGGCCACCCAAGGACTGCGCACGACCTTCATGGCCACGGAAATGGGCGTGATTTTCGCCCGTCGCCGACGCTTGAGCGTCGCGAGAAGCTGCTCGCGTATCTCCGCGGGCGGGGTCTCAGGGGGCAGCAACCGTGCGATTTCAGCCGCGGTCTCGGCGAGTTCCGCGTGCTCCTCCCGGAGCCGCGGGTCATAGCGCCATTCGCTCTCCAGCAGCCGCACCTCCTCAGGGGTGAGCGCATCGAGAGCGTGCAGGGCAATCTGTTCTTGCTGCCGGTCTGTCATACGTCACCTCCTTTCAAGATATCGCGCAGCCTGAGCAGGCCGCGCCGGATGTTGGTTTTTATGGTCCCCAGCGGTTCCTCAAACTTCTCAGAAAGCTGGTAGTGGGTCAAGCCCTTCAAAAAGGCCCACTCGATGCAGCGGCGCTGCGTTTCCGGCAGGGCTTCCAGGGCATGGCGCACCAGATTGGCCCGATCCGCGCGGTCCGCGGCGCGATCCGCCCGTTCGACTGAAGCCCCGTCGAGGGGGAGCAGTTCCTCGGTGGCCGCCTCCACCAGCTTGGCGCGACGGCGCAGGGAACGGAGGCGGTCGATGGCCTTGTGCCGGAAGATGATGACCGACCAAGTGAAGGCCTTGCTCCTGAGGGGATCGAAATCGCGGGCCCGGTCCCAAAGGTAAAGAAAGCCCTCCTGCAGCGCGTCGCGTGCCTCCTGTTCATCATTCAGGACGCGGCGGGCGAGAGCAAAGAGCGGCCCTGAGAAACGGTCATACAGCTCGGCGAACGCGGCCTCATCTCCTGTGGCGACGCGTTGCAAAATGGCTTCGTCTGTTTCCTCCTCCATGTGATGGCTCCGGAGCGCGCGAGTGTGGCGCGGCGCGTCCTGGTTTGCAAGTGCGGCAGGCAGGACCGGAGATGGCATAAGCTGTAGCAGCGGTGAGGCGGTCACACAACTGTTTGCGACTGGCGAACGCCCGTGGATTCAAGAGGTCGCGCGGAGGTCCATTGCCACCACGCTTGACTCCTCGTGACTCCTCCGGTGTCATGTCGCCATGCCAGCAACCGGCCTCCGTACCAACCGCCTCACGGCCATCGATGTATTCCGAGGATTTGTGATGTTTCTCATGGCGGCGGAGCTCATGAAGCTGGCACACGTGGCACGCCAGTTTCCCGACAGCAGCTTCTGGCAAATTGTCGGGCGTCACACCAGCCATGTGGCCTGGACGGGATGCTCTCTGCACGATCTCATCCAGCCGGGGTTCAGCTTTCTTGTGGGAGTGGCGTTGCCGTTCTCCATCGCGAGCCGTCTGGCAAAGGGGCAGAACCCCGGGCGTCTGTGGCTGCATGCCCTGTGGCGCTCCGTGCTGCTCGTGCTGCTCGGGGTCTTTCTTCGCAGCATCGGCTCCCCGATGACGCACTGGACCTTCACGGACACCCTTTCCCAGATTGGACTGGGGTATCCGTTCCTGTTTCTTCTCGGGCTTGCTGGAACAGGTACACGGTGGGCTGCGCTGGCAGTGGTGCTCATCGGCTACTGGATGGCCTTCGTGCTGTTCCCGCAGCCACCGGCAGACTTCAACTACACTGCGGCAAACGTGGCCGCGGACTGGCCGCACCATTTTGAAGGGTTCACGGCACACTGGAACATCAACAGCAATGCTGCCTGGGCATTCGACATGTGGTTCCTCAATCTCTTTCCCCGCGACGTTGCCTTCACGGGCTCCCGCGGAGGTTATGTCACGCTGAGCTTCATTCCCACGCTGGGCACCATGATCCTGGGGCTGATCGCGGGAGCTTGGTTGAAGCTCGCCGCTGATGGGTCATCGCCGTCGCCGAATCCTTCCGGGGTAAATGCCGGACACAAGGAACAGAACACGCCCGCCATGGCGGCCACGCTTCGACTGACCTACGCGGGATTCATCTGCCTGGCGCTGGGATGGGCGCTGCACACGACCGGCCTCTGCCCGGTGGTGAAGCGGATCTGGACGCCTGCATGGACGCTCTTCAGCGGCGGCTGGTGTTTCCTGATCCTGGCAGGATTCTATTTCGTCACCGAGGTGCAGGGCTGGAGGCGCTGGGCATTCCCGCTGATCGTGATCGGCATGAACTCCATCGCGATGTATGTGCTGGTGCATACAGTGACTGACTTCCTGAGGGGAACACTGCACACCCATCTGGGCCGGGATGTGTTCAAGGTGCTCGGTGATTCGTTCGTCCCGGTGCTTGAAGGAGGAGCCGTGTTGCTAATCCTGTGGCTCATCCTGTTCTGGATGCACCGCCGCAGACTGTACCTGCGAATCTGAGCGTGCTGATATTTGCACCATGAATCCCCTGCAATTTGGAGTGTATCTTCTGGGCATCGCCTGCCTGTGGCTGGGTTCCATGCTGGCACGGAAGTTCTCACGACAATGGTGGATCGCGTTGCCCCTGGCTCTGCTCGCCACCCCATGCGCCGTGTATGGGCTCTACTACGCCCGCATCTGGGCAGAGCCGCTCTGGCTCTATGAGCTGCGCTCATGGCCGGGTACAGAACTGCTGGCCTCGCTTGGCGGACTGCTCGTTGGCTGGTGCCACCGGCATCTGCCGCGGAATGTTCGGGGGTCGCTTGGTTTTATCGCCTGCTTCTTCGTCATGTGGCTGTCCGTTCCCTACCTTAAACAAATCATCACCCCTCTCGCGAAAAGCGAGCTGCATGAAACATGGAAGGATGGTGTGTGCCTGCAAAGCACGACCTCCACCTGCGGTCCGGCGAGCGCTGCCACCCTGCTCGCTTCCATGGGGATCAACGTGACGGAGAAGGAACTCGCCAGTGAAGCCTTCACCACCAGCAGCGGCACGGAGAACTGGTACCTGAAACGGGCCATCGAACGACGCGGGGCCGATTGCGACTACCTCCTGAGCGATCACCCTTCCACGGCGCTCCCCCATCCCGCCATCGCTGGCGTGAAGCTGGGCGCACGTGCCGGACACTTCGTCGCCATCCTTGGCGAAACACCGGAGCACTACATCGTGGGCGAGCCGATGTCAGGACGCAGGCTGCTGCGCAAAGATCGCATGGAACGCAGCGGCTACGAGTTCACCGGCTTTTTCATGCTGCTGCGCAAGCTCCATGTGCCATAGATGGAGGCATCACTGCGGAGCCGCGGGCGGCGCAACAGGGGAGGGAGCTACTGGAGCTGGTGCAGGGACAGGCACTGGCGCTACGGGTCGGGGCGACGGCGAAACGGGGGCAGACTTCATCTCCTCAGGCGCGATGTTCTTGAGATACTTGAAGTAGTCGCTGTCCGTCGTGAGGATGAGGGTGCTGTCGCGGCCCAGCGTGGTCTTGTAGGTTTCGAGCGTCTTGAGGAACTGGTAGAAATCCGCAGCGACAGGGCTCGTGCTGTATGCTCTGGCATAAATCTCCGTGGCCTGAGCATCCGCCTTCCCCTGAAGCTCCTGCACCGTGCGGTATGCTCCGGACTCGATTTCGCGCAGATCCTTCTCCTTGCGCCCGCTGATCTTTGCCGCTTCACCCGCTCCTTCCGACCGGAAGCGTTCAGCGATCTGCTGACGTTCGCTCACCATGCGGTCATAAATCTTCTCGGTGACCCGGGAGTTGTAGTTGATGCGCTTGAAGCGGATGTCGAGCAGCTCGATGCCAATGCGACTCACCTCCGAGGAGGCGATCTTGAAAATCTCCTGATCAAGGGCGGCGCGGCCGCGCTGGATGACAGGCAGGTTGGCGGCATTGGGATTCACCTGGGCGAGGTCCGTATCCACGGCCACCTTTCGTGTCTTGTCAGAGCGGATGACCTCAATGAGATCATGGCTGGCAATCACATTCATGGTAGCATTTCCGATGATGGTGTTGAGCCGGGACTGGGCTGTGCGCTCGTTGTTGAGCTGCTCAAGATAGGCGCGCGGATCGGAAATGCGCCAGCGCGCGAAGTTGTCCACGACGACGTAGAGCTTGTCCCGGGTGGGCATTTCCATGGCAGGGCCGTCCCATTCAAGAACACGCTTGTCGAAGCGGTTGACCGTCTGGATGAAGGGCACCTTGAAATGCAGACCCGCTTCGCTTTTGTCAGGACTGGAATTAATGGACTGGCCCACCGGCTTGCCAAACTCCGTAATGATGACCTGCTCCACTTCGGAGACGGTGTAGACGCTGCTGAAGACCAGCACCAGGAGAACAAAGGCGCCAAACGTGGCAAGGGCGATGGTGGCTGGCTTCATTTCCGTGAGGGCTTGAGACTCTGGCTGGGGGCGGCTGCCGGCGCTGCCTGCGGCGAAAACTGCTGCAGGTTCATGAGAGGCAGGAACTGCTTGGCCTCACTATCGAGAATGATTTTGGGTCCGAGCTGCGGGATGACCTCAGCCATGGTTTCGAGGTAGATGCGCTGCCGTGTGATTTCGGGCGCTTTTTCATACTGTTCCAGCAGGACTTTGAACCGGGCAACGTCACCCTCCGCCTCATTCACCCGCTGGATGGCATAGCCTTCAGCCTCGCTGATTTTCTGCTCCGCTTCGCCTTTGGCCCTGGGCACGACCTTGTTGTACTCACCGTTGGCCATGTTGATCATGGTCTCGCGCTCCTGCTGGGCCTTGTTCACCTCGTCGAATGAACTCTGCACAGGCCTGGGTGGATGCACGCGATTGAGCTGTACCTGATCGACATGCACGCCCAAATTCAGTTTGTTCACCACGACCTGAAGCTTTTTTAGCGCGTCATCCTGCATCTCCGCGCGGCCGAAAGTAAGTACTTCATCCACAAGACGGTCGCCCACCACTTCTCGCATGATGGACTCGGAGACATCCCGCAGGGTGTCTCCTGGGCTGCGCACATGAAAAAGGAAAGCCTGCGGATCTGAGATGTGGTACTGCACGACCCACTCCACCTCAGCGGCATTCAAATCCCCGGTCACCATGGTCTTCTCCAGTTCGGGCTCGTCAGAGAACTGATTCTCATTGGTTGCGCCGGTATAAGTACCGAAACCAAACTCCAGCTTCAACTGGCGGCGCACCGCCACTTTGGTCACGGAATCCACGCCAAAGGGAATCTTGAACCGCAGGCCAGGCTCTACCACATTTTGAATCCTTCCAAAGCGCTGCACGACGGCGACGGAATCCGCGTCGACAGTGTAGTAAGCCGTGAACACCCCGATGGCCACGAGCCCCGCGATGATGACTGCGAGAATCGCCTTGAAGTTCAGCTTAAAGGGAGGTGTGTGCTCCAGCCGGGGGCGGGAATTGGGGAAAATCTCAGGCATGGGGTAGCCTCAGCGTAGCAGGGGGATCTGCCAAGGCAACCGGCATAGCTCACTCAGAATCTACGGCAGCCCGCAAGCTACTCCTGTGCATCTACCCTGGCTTTCCTCCGCTTCGTGGACTTCTTCCCATCCAGAGCCTCAAGACGATCTTCCAGCTCTCTCATCCGATCCAGTAACTCAGGCACACGAGCCGGATAGGTGAGCATGCGTCGGCCCTCGACCAGCGGCTTTGCCGGATAGCCTGTGTAGGCGCCGGGCTCAAGGTGGTCCTTCGTCACACCGGACTTCGCAAGGAAGGTCACCTGATCCCCGATATTGAGGTGGCCTGCCACACCGACCTGCCCGGCCATGGTGACAAAGTTGCCAAGCCGGGTGCTGCCCGAAATGCCCACCTGCGCGACGATGACACAATGTTTCCCAATGACGCAGTTGTGCGCGATCTGCACCAGGTTGTCGATCTTGGTCCCTTCACCAATCCAGGTGCGTCCAAAACGCGCGCGGTCGATGGTGGTGCAGGAGCCTACTTCCACGTCGTCATCCAGTTGGACGATGCCCACCTGATCGATCTTCACATGCCTGCCCTCACTGAACTCGTAACCAAATCCATCAGTGCCAATGATCGCACCGCTGTGCACGACCACCCGGTTGCCCAATTTGCAGCGCTCCTTGATGACGGCATTCGTGTGGATGACACACTTGAGCCCGAGCCGGGTGTTGCGTCCGATGTATGCTCCCGTGTGGATGCAGCAGCCGTCACCGATGACGGCTCCTTCCTCAATCACCACATTCGGTCCCACATAGGTCATGTCCCCATTCATCTGTGCCTTCGGGCTGACAACCGCCGTGGGATGAACTCCGGGATCAAACGACTGCTTGGGCGGGCCGAACCGCTGGATGATGGTGGAGAACTTCAGCGTCGGGTTTTCCACCCGGACGACCGCCATGCCCGGCGGGACGTCCACGAACTGGCCATCCACCAGTACCGCACTGGCCCGGCACTTCTTGAGAGCCGCGGCGTACCTGGGATTTCCCAGGAAGGTGATTTCACCAGGCTCGGCCTCCTGGATGGAATTGAAGCCGGAAATGATGAGGTCCGGATCGCCAGAGGCGATTTCTCCCTCGATAAGAAGGGCAATTCTGTTGAGCGAAGTGTTCATGGTCAGACCGGAGGAAAATGCAAATCCCCGCCCTGAATGCAACTTCAGGGCAGGGATTCGAAATCAATAAAAATCGAAAGGCCGTTTACTTCTTGGAGCCCTTTTTCTCCTTCTCCGGCTCGGGAGCAGCAGGGGCCGCCGTAGCGGCAGGAGCATCCTTGTTGAGCTGCACAATCACCTCGGAGGTGAAATCCTGCATCACGCCTTCCTTGGCATGAAGCAGCACAGGGAACCCGGTGAAGCCGACGGAGGACTTGTCAAAAACCATGTCGTAACCATCGGCCTTGGACTTCTCAGAAACCACCTTGAGCACCTTGCCGTAGATCTGCTGGCGCTGCTGCTGGGCTTCGTTCTGAAGCTGGCCATCGCGACGGCGGCGCTCCTTCTCGAGTTGCTCGGAAAGGGAACGAAGCTCATTGGCCTTGGATTCAAACTCAGACGCCTTCTTCCCACGGATCTGCTCGCTGAGGACCGGGTCGCGGGCTTCCTTCATGAGTTGCTTGGCTTCGCCGTCGAGCTTCTTCAACTTCCCCAGCATCTCCTGCATCTCTTCATCGAACTTCGCCTTGTTGGCGCCCAGAAGAGTGCGTGCCGCGGCGGTTTCATGGAACTCGTCAAGGACGCGGCCCATGTCCACCACGCCGATTTTCAGATCGGCGGCCTGGGATGCAACAGAAAGGGACAGGGCAAGGAATACTGATGAGAGATATTTCATGAGGAAGCGAAAACGGGAGGGCTTGGGGGGGCGGCCGGTGTTTCTTCTATTAGAAACGGTAGCCAAGGTTGAAGTTGAACTGGCCGCTGGAATCGTTGTCTTCGTCAGCCTGGACCGGGACACCGAAGTCGAGGCGGATGGGGCCGGTGGGCAGGAAGTAGAGGCGAAGGCCTATACCCACGTCCGAGTTGATGTCACCACCCCAGTCGTAGCTGTCACCACTGACCATACCGACATCATAGAACACCGCGCCGCGCACCTTCTCGATGATGGGGAAGGTGAGCTCTGCCGTCCCGTAGGCCGAGGTCAGACCGCCGATGGGTTCGCCGTTCTCGTCCTTCGGACCAACGTCACGATAGTCGAAGCCGCGCAGGTTGTTGGCGCCACCGAGGAAGAGACGTTCAAAGATGGGCACATCGTCGCCATCCACCGAACGAAGAGCTCCTTCCAGGCTGAAGATCATGTTGCCGGGCAGACTGAAGTACTGTGCGCCTTCAAGGCTGAATCCGTAGGCATCCACGTCACCGCCAGCGGAGACCATGGCACCGAGCTGAACCTTGTGGCCCGTGGTGGTCAGGTAGACGGAGTCACGAGTGTCATGCACGAAGCTGAGATCGACCTTGTTCTGGAAATACTCACCCTCTTCATCCTTGATGATTTGGGAGGCATCGTCATCCACATCCATGATCTCGACCTGGCGGGAGGTGAAGGAGGCTTCCGCGTAGGCGTGCTCACCAATGGGCTTGCGCAGATTGAACGAGGCACCGTATTCGCGCTGATCATACACGTCGCTCAGGTAGTAGAGGTCGCGATAGAAGAGGTCCACGCCGAAGGAAAGGCGGTTGCCAAAGAGCCAGGGCTGCACCCAGCTGATGCTGAAGTCGCGGCGCTTGTCACCAGCACGGATGTCGATGTTGAAACGCTCACCACCGCCGGTGAAGGTCGGCCAGTTGGTGATGTCGAAGTTCGTCTGTGTGAGCGAGAAGAAGCCGACCAGGCTGTCAATGGAGCTGAAGCCCGCACCCACGTTAATGGAACCGGTGGACTGCTCGGTCACCGTGATGTCGATGTCCTTGTAGCCCGGGGTGCCGGTCGGGTTGTTGCGGAAGTCCACGGCGCTGAAGTAGCCCATGTTGGTGAGGCGGCTGCGGCTCTTCTCGATGCGGACGGTGTTGAACTCTTCACCGGGAGCAAAGGCGAGTTCGCGACGGATGACGCGGTCCTGGGTCTTGGTGTTGCCTTCGATATTGATCTTGCGAATGTAGGATTTCTCACCTTCGGTGATGCGGTAGAGGATCTTCACCGAGTCCGCACCGGAGGGGATGACGCTGGTGTCGATGCGGGCGTCAGCATAACCACGGGAACCGTAGTACTCGCTCAGCATCTTCTCGTCGGCGGAGATGTCCGTGGCGGAGTAGGCCGCGCCACCTTCCATGATGAGGGCGGGATTCAATTCTTCAGTGGTGAAGACCGTGTTGCCCTCAATGGCGACGCCGGAAACGCTGTATTGCTTGCCCTCGTCGATCACGTAGACAAGGTCCACACGGTCATCGCGGATGGGCTCGCGGCGCACCTGCACCACCTTCGCGTACACATAGCCGCGGTCCTGCACGGCGCGTTCCACTGTGCGGATGTCTTCCTGGAGGTCGTCATTGTTGAGCTTGCCAGCCTTGCCCCAGAGATGCCACACACGCTTCTCCTTGAGCTTCAGCTTCGAGCGCAGCGCTTTTTCCTTCACGGCGGTAAGGCCTTCAAAGCGGATGTCATTGATGATGCCGCGTGAACCTTCGTTGATGCTGTAGACAACGCGCACGAAGCCGGCGGTGGGCAGCGACTGGAGCTGGTACTCCACGCCCACGTCCGCGTAGCCCTTCTTGTTGTACAACTCGCGAATCTTGTTCGCACCGGTGAAGAGCTTGCTCTCTTCCACGGGCTCATTGATCTTCACCTCGACTTCTTTGCGGAGGCGGTCCGCGTCATAGACGGTGTTGCCGGTGAAGGCCACTTCGCCAATCGCGCCACGACCGGTCACCTTCACGATGACATTCACGCCGCCGCGCACATCCTGGGTGGTGATGTCCACCATTTCCACGAGGCCGGTCGCGTAGAGATTCTTGATGTCACGCTCCACGACTTCCTCTTCAAAGGGAGCGCCTTCGCGCGTGCCCATGTTCGCCTTGATACGATTTTCATCGATCTGGGCACCCCCTGCGGAGATCACCTGCACACTGCGGACAACCTTCTTGGCAGGCAGCGCAGCTTCCGGTGCGGTTTGGGCAAAAATGCTTGCTGAAAACGTGCCGGCGACCAGCAGGGCCAGAGTGAGTCTAATGCGTTTGGTAAATGTCATGGCAAACCGTGTGTTTTCAGATGAGAATTGGGAGGCTGGCATATGGCGTCTGTGGCCATGAATCGTCAAGTTTGAAATACAGGATTTAACCATCCCTGGCAAAGCAAATAGTTAAGATTACTAAAATTGTTATTACATGCATCGTGGAACAGATTATGGTGGGTCTAACCCGCTGGCTCCGGCCTCCATTCAAGCATCCTTCGTGCCTTTTGTGGTGCCGCTTGCGGCATGGAGGTGATGCATCCAAGTTCACCCGCCTTGAGCTCGAATTTCTACGACCAGACCTCTGCAGCGCCGGAATCTCCGTTCGATGTGGCCTTGCGCCCTCCGGACTTTTCCGAGTTCACCGGTCAGGAGCGGGTGAAGGAGCGCCTCATGCTCATGGTGGAAGCGGCCCGGCAGCGCGGGGACACCCTGGACCATGTGCTGCTCTGCGGGCCACCGGGTCTGGGCAAGACCACGCTGGCCCACATTCTGGCCACCGCGATTGGCTCGAAATTGCACAGCACCAGCGGTCCCCAGATCGAGCGGGCGGGCGACCTCGCGGGCATTCTCACCAACCTCCAAGAGCGGGACATCCTCTTCATCGACGAGATTCACCGCCTGCATCCCAGCATTGAAGAGTACCTCTACCCGGCCATGGAGGACTTCCGGCTGGACATCATCATCGACCAGGGGCCCAAGGCGCGGACCATCCGGCTGGACCTGCCGCCCTTCACCCTCGTGGGCGCCACCACCCGTGCCGGCATGCTCACTGCCCCCATGCGCGGGCGCTTCGGCATCCCCAATCGCCTCGACTACTACACGGTGGCCGAACTGCAGAGCATCCTCATCCGCTCCGCCGGCCTCATCCAGGTGGAGACGCACCCCGCCGGCGCGGCGGAGATCGCCCGGCGCTCCCGCGGCACTCCCCGTGTGGCGAACCATCTCCTGCGTTGGGTGCGCGATTACGCCCAGGTGCGGGCACAAAACGTCATCACTGGCGAAGTGGGCGCCGCCGCGCTCACCATGCTCGACATCGATGAGGATGGACTGGACGAGATGGACAAGCGCATCCTCGACGCCATCATCAACAAGTTCAACGGAGGCCCGGTCGGCTTGAATTCCGTGGCCGTGGCGGTGCATGAGGACGCCAGCACCCTCGAGGATGTGCATGAGCCGTACCTGGTGATGCAAGGGTATGTGAAACGCACTCCGCGCGGACGCGTGGCCATGCCGGGCGCGTACAAGAAGCTGGGGTTGCCCGTGCCAATCTCGGCGCGCGATGGACAGGGGGAACTTTTCGGCTGACACCTTCCCATGATGTGAGGCATTCTCCTGCCGCAAACCACTGACCGGCGCTCATGCTGACCAACCTCAACATCCTTTTCCAGCGACTGCGGGACGCGGAGTACGCCCATCTGCTGCTGGAGGAATTCTCGCTCTACGGTCTCCTGACTGGGCTGATTTTTTTCGTGGTGGGCGTCTATCTTCACCAGGACAAATGCCGCATCGCCGCGCTGGTGTTTATCGGGCTGTGCTGCGGCAGCGCCGTCTACGGTCTGGGACTCCGGCAGGAGGCGATGCCGCGCACCCTGCAGGCGTGCGAGGTCACCCAGGTGCCCTTCATCAAGGAGCAGACCAAATTGCGTCAGGACACCCTTTGGGTGTACTACGCTACGGCAGGACTTGCCGTTCTCGCGCTGGTGAGTGGCGGGAAGCTCGGCGCCTGGCTGAACATTGCGTTCCTGCTGGGGGGCAGCGTGGCACTGGTGTTCTCACTGTGGCTGCACATGAAGGAGGCAGAGGTCTTCCATCCCAACATCAAGAAGGGTGTGCACCGCGCCTCGAAAGTCACGTGACCGGCTCTGCCTTCTTTGAGGTCCACTCAGGAATGCTCTCCATCATGACCCGCTCCACCTGTTCAGGAGTGATCTTCTTCATGCAATCGTAGTGACCAAACGGACACTCGCGGCGGAAGCAGGGGCTGCACGGCACATGATGCCGCACCACACGATGGCGCGCACCCAGCGGACCGGTGAGGACCGGCTCCGTGCTGCCAAAGATGCTCACGGTGGGGACACCGAGCGACGCCGCCAGATGCATGGTGCCGGTGTCATTGGTAAGCAAAAGCCGGCACGCACGCAGGCGGGCAATCAGCTCGGAGAGGCTGGTCTTGCCCACCAGGTTCGTATGCTTCACCTGGGGCAGCATGCGGCTAAGTTCCTCCCCCATGGCCTTCTCATTGGGAGCACCAAAGAAAGCCCACTCCGCGTCCGGCCACCTGGCGGAGAGGCGCTGCGCCACTTCGGCGAATCGTTCCAGCGGCCAGCGCTTGGCCCGTCCGTACTCCGCACTCGCGCAGATGCCGATGACATTCGATGCGCCCGCAGCCACGTCGCCTCGAGTGTCGAACAGCGCAGGGTCGTCGACCTTGGCGCCGCAATTGGAGGCGAGACGCAGGTAACGTTGCGCGTGATGTTCAGGTGGCCCCACCACCTTCGGTTCGGAAACGATCTGGTGCAGCCAGCGGGAACGCAAAGAGCCGCGATAGCCCACGAGCCGCGGGATGTCCGCATGCCACAACTCCAGGGTGGAGCGGGTGCTGTTGGTGAAAAGAATGGCCGCGTCATAGCGACCGTGCTGGCTCACCTTGCGCGCGACGGTGCGGATGCCTTCGTCCTTCTCCTTGCCGATGATGTCATCGACCTCCGGCACCGATTTCCAGAATTCCGCCAGCTTTGAAGGCGCGAGCACCGTGAGGCGCAGATCGGGGCGACCACGCTTCAGCGCGCGAATGGCGGGCAGGGTCATGCAGGCGTCACCCAGCCAGTTCGGGGAGCGTACCAGGAGATTAAAGGACTGCAGGCGGTTGATGTCATACCCGGTCGGCAGCACGAGGCCGCGACGGTATTTCGCCAGCAGGAAATCCGGTTGCGGTGTCTTCCAGCGATTGTGCACCCAGAACCAGTTCTCGGGCGCGCGACGGATCACGATCTCCAGCGCGATGTTGAGCATGGCGGTGAGACCTTCCGCCGTGGTCTTCTTTTCACCGCTGTTG
>JAEYUU010000746.1 GCA_023429545.1 Verrucomicrobiota bacterium | reverse complement strand
GGCTCGCTCTGCATCTGGCGGGCGGGCCGGTCGGGTGGTGAGACCACCAGCTGCTCCACGATGGTTCCAGGCGCCCGGCTGAAAATAAAGACGCGATCCCCGAGATAGACCGCTTCGGGCACATCATGGGTCACGAAGAAGACCGTGGCCTCCAGCTCGCGCCATAACGTCACCAGCAGATCCTGCATGCGCAGGCGGGTGGTGGGATCCAGCGCGCCGAAGGGCTCATCCATGAGGATGATCCGCGGGTGCATGATCAGGCTGCGGGCAATGGCCACGCGCTGGTTCATGCCGCCACTCAATTGGTGGGGGTACTTCTGCGCGTCCTTCGCCGGGTCAAGCCCCACTTTGCGAATCCATTCCCGGGCGCGTTCATGGCGCTCTTTCCGGGCCACGTGGGCACATTCGAGCCCGAACGCGACGTTTTCCAGAACCGTGCGGTGAGGGAAATTTGCATAGTCCTGGAACACAAATCCCCGGTCAGGCCCCGGGGCGGTGACGGGTGCGCCATTGACCAGCACAGAACCTGAGGTGGCGGGAAACTGTGGCGCAAGGCCGGCAATCAGCCGCAGGACGGTGCTCTTGCCGCACCCACTGGGACCTAGGATTCCGATAAATTCACCGACTTTTGGGTTGTCGTGAACCTGGAAGGTGACATCGCGAATGGCCGTATGCGCCCGCGGAGTGCCATGATCGTAGACCTTGGTCACGTTTTGAAAGTCAACGATCGTCCGGAGTCCCCCGGCCTCTGGCGGTGCGGGATTGATCTCGCAAGCGGCAGCTTCTGAAACCGGGTCAGTTTTCGCCATTTTTCAGGTGGGGAAAGAGGTGGCGCTGCAGCCGGAGAATCCCGCGGTCGATTCCCCAGGCCAGCAGACTGATGATAATGAGGCACAGGTAAATGTGCTCCCGGGGGCCCTGTCTCTGGCTCATGATGATGAGAGCGCCCAGGCCGTGGCGAGCATTGATCACCTCCGCCAGCATGACGTAGCCAAAAGCGAGGCCGAAAATGAGGCGCAAGCTGTTCACAATATCCGGCATGGCCAGTGGCAGGAGGACCTTGCGAAGCACTTGGTGCCCCTCGATCGGCAGCCATAGACAAAAGCCAAGGAAACTGGCGCCGAAAAACCGGGCCCAGAATCCGGCGGAGCCCATTTCGCTGGCAAGGCTCACAGTGGAGTCATTCAGCAAGTGCCAGCCGAACGCCGCGGCGGAACCGTAAATGGAGCCAAAAATTGCGGCGAGCCTGGCCCCTTTCTTCAGCGTGCGATGCATGCCGAGGGTGTAGGCAGTGTCCAGATATCGACTGGGGACGGCGAGCACTGCGTTCGTGGTGTCGAACAAAACAAAGGCAACCGTGGCAAGAAAGATGAACATGATCTTTTGCACCTCGCCCAGCCCGAACCAGATGAGAGTCAGTGGAATAAGTGCGGCAATTGGAACGTTGCGCCCGAAAATGCTGAGAGGGCGCAGAAAGGCATTCACCCGCACGTAGCTGCCTGCGATGACTCCCAGCGGCACGGCAATGGCGGTGGCCACCAGAAAGCCACCCAGAACCCGGCCGAGACTGGTGATGGCACTGATGGAGAGTTCCCGTTCAAACCACAGAGATTTGAATGACCGGAATGTCTGCTCCGGTGTGGGAAGCGTGTAGGCATCCACAATACGGTGACCCGGCCGGGTGAGGAACCACCAGACCGCCCCGACAGTCAGCAGACTGAGTACGCCGAGCAGCCATGCCTCCCAAGGGGGCGGCACGTCCCTCACGGTCACGGCACGGCCCAACCACGAGCGCCATACAGGAGAACGCTTTGGTCCGTCCGGCGACGTTGGCGCAGGGGCCGGCTGCGGAGCTGCAGTCGGCACAGATGTGAAATCGGGATCCTTGGACGGCATGGCCTTGAATATTGAAACTGCATCCGCGCGTGCGCTGCCTCCTCCCCGAGGAGCTTGCCCTTCGTCTTTGCCGGCACGGGAACTTGCCAGATACGCAGGAGCTTGCTCTCCAGCGAAGATTGCGCTTTCCCGGTTCTTGGGGGGAGTCCTTCAGGTGTTCAGTTGAATGACGGATGACGGCATACAGCGCTTCACGGAGATATTCGTGTATGCGTTACTCAGGGTTTTCGAGCGCGATGACCTTGATTTCCACCCGCCGGTTCTTGGCATGATTGCCAGGATCCTCAGAATCGGACGGACGGTCCCAACCCACCCCTTCGGTACTGAACTGGTTTGGGTTGAAATTGGGGAATTTGTTCACCAACTCCGTCTTCACCGCGGCGGCGCGGTTTTGGGAAAGTTCCTTCACCAGTTGCGGGCTTACCTGGCCGCGCATGGACGCGTCGGTGTGACCTTCGACCACAATGTTCGCTCCGCCGTACTGCGCCGCAAGCTGGCCTACTTCCGTAAGGACGACGTCCACATTCGGCTCATAAAGCTTCTCCACATCCTTGCCGTTCTCCCGGACGGTTACCATCTTGCGCAGCTCCCACGAATTGGGATAGAAATGCAGCGTGATGACCTTGGTCAAGATCTCCGTGCCCTCCGCTTTTACGGACTGAACGCTTCGCGGCGCGAAATTGATCTGGTATTCGTTTTTGCTGCGCTTGAACGGTTCTTCATCGGCCAGCTCCTGGAGAATCGAAAAATCCATCACCTGATCGAACGGCACCTGCTGGCCGATGCGGTTCATCTTGCGATACAGGAGGTAGGCAGTGTTCCATGTATGCTCGAAGTTGGCCGGGTTATTCTGGTTGAGGAAGAACTCGCGGTTCTCGGCATAGTTCGTCGCGTGTGCATCACCCAGCATGCCCAGTGTGTCCGTTTCCGGGATGCTGTAGAGTTTCGACATCAGGCCGGCCGCCTGCTTGCGCCCGTCTTCGGTCTTCATCTTTTCGATTCCCTCGAAGATTCCCCGCATGATCCCTTCGCAAATATCGCGGTGGTCACGCGCGAAGTCGGCGCGGGCAAACCAGACATCCGCGATGAGCTTGTTGGCCGTAGCTGTGCTCACCAGCAGGTGGTTGTCCGGCAGCTCGCTGAGATTGTAGATGTCAGGAGCCCACGACACGCAGGCGGCGATGGATTTGTCGCTGTTGAACGCCGCCGCGGCCTGGAAGGCGTCCTCGGTGTAGATGAACTCCACCTCCGCGGGCTGCACGCCGCCGTTCACCAGTGCGTTCAGCAGGAAGTATTCAGAGGGCGAGTTTTGCGCCAGCACGATTTTCTTGCGGCGAAGGTCGCTGATGGTAGGATTCTTTGGATCCTTGGCGGAAGCTCGGCGGATGATGATACCGTCGCCCCCGTTGGAGAAGTCGACCTGCTGGAAAACGCGCGGCATGATGCGCGGGTCCTTCTTCAGTTCATCCATGAACAGCGGCAGCATGTCCAAGGTGGCCCAGCCGATGTGGACCTTTCCTGAAGCGTAGGCGTCCCGCATGGCGACGGGGTTGTCGATCAGGACCAGCTCCACCTTGAATGGCTGGCCCTTAGGCGTCTTCCATGAGACACCTGCAGCGCCACCTTGATTCTGCAGGATGATGGGAGCCCAGCCGGCCCACACGTTGAGCGCGACCTTGACAGTGCGATCGTTCAGCGGCTCGTACGCGCTTGTTTCCTTGATGGGAGGCAGCTTTTCACTGGGTTTGAAGGAGTACTCCTTCACTGTCGTGGGCACATTCGCATCTGCCGCTTCGACCCCTTGGGTCTTGTGCAAGTCCTCGGTGGTAATGGTGCCGGGCGCTGCGCCGCTGTGCCGGGGGAAGAGTACACTCCGAAGCCCATAGGCGCCCAAGCCGATAACAGCAACAGCGAGAACGATATAGAACAGCGGTTTCGGTCGACGGTCTTCACTCATAGTATGGAGGGGGGTAACGA
>JAEYUU010000744.1 GCA_023429545.1 Verrucomicrobiota bacterium | reverse complement strand
CGCCAGGCGTGGCGCGCGCCGGTGTTCATCGATACCACGGGCGATGGCGATCTGGGTGCGCTCGCGGGATGTTCGTTTGAGATTGGCGAGGCCAAAGACTGCCCGTGCCAGCCGATGTCGCTCAATGCGCTGCTGGTGGTTAAGGACGCGGAAGCGCTGCGCGAGTATGTCCGCTTCGGCAAGGCACTGCCCGGTGAGAATTCCAACAGCGACAAGAAGGAACGCATCCGCGAAGTCATTGAGAAGACCGGACACTTCCCCTCCTACAGTCGGCCCACGCTGTGGCAGGTGAAGGACAACCTGCTCTTCGCGATGCTGAATCACGAGTATGGCGTGAAGCCCTTCGATGCTGCTGAAGTCACCGCTGCCACGGTGCGGGCGCGCGCTGAGATGAACAAAATGGTGAATGGCCTGCGCGCCCTCGGCGGGCCATGGGAAGGCATCCAGATCGTGGCCACTGCGGAGCAGATTGGTGTGCGGGACGGACGTCGCATCGCGGGCCGCTTCACCGTACTGAAGCAGGATCTCGCCAAGGGGGCGCGCCACGATGATGGCGTGGTGCGCGTGACTTTCGGCATCGATGTCCATGCGACCAGCGCCGAACACAACAAGAAGTCCGCCATCATGGGGTCGGACATCAAAGTAAAGCCTTATGACATCCCGCTGCGCGCACTCATTGCCCGGGATGTCGGTGGCCTCATGATGGCCGGTCGCTGCATCAGCGGTGATTTCATTTCGCACTCCAGCTACCGGGTCACCGGGAATGCCGTTGGCATGGGTGAGGCCGCCGGCGTGACCGCAGCCCTCGCTGCTCTCTCCAAGCGTCCGCCCCATGAGGTGGCGTGGAGTGAAGGTGTAGCCAAGCTGCGCGAGATAGGCCACAGGGCGTGAGGCGTTGAGTCCCTGACGCCTGCGCCCATGAAAAGTCGGAATCGGACACCGTAGTCCAGGACCGTAAATACCGTATTTCACCGGTCTTTTCGACGAACGAATGTGTGGAAGCGTGATTCTGCCAGTTCGCTGGCATTTCACCTTCCACCCTACGATGAATCCGAATCCATCAGTATCATCATCACATCGCAGCGCTGCCCGGCATCTCTCGGGTTGGTCATGCCTCATTGCCATCATCCTCAGTGTAGCTTCGACCTCGCACGCCAGAGAAGCAGCCGAGCCCTTCTACCAAGGTCTGGGCAGCTACAAGGTGAAGGTCACCACGTCATCGCCGGTCGCGCAGCAGTACTTTGATCAGGGCATGGCCTTCCTGCATGCCTTCAACCACAGGGCCGCCATTCGATCCTTCCGTGAGGCGATCCAGCACGACCCCGCCTGCGCCATGGCACACTGGGGCATCGCGTATGCGAACGGTCCGCACATCAACTTCCCCATGGTGCCGCCGGAGGCCGCGGAAGTGGCGTGGAAAGAACTGCAACTCGCGAAGAAGCATGCCGCAAAGGCGACGCCGTTCGAGCAGCAGCTCATCTCCGCGCTCGGTCATCGTTATGCCAATCCGCAACCGGAGGATCGCTCGTCCCTGGATCGCGCCTATGCCGATGCCATGCGCGAAGTGTGGAAGGGCTTTCCAGACAACGCCGATGCCGGTGCCTTCTTCGCGGAAGCAATGATGAATCTGCGCCCCTGGGATCAGTGGACACCTGAAGGTGTTGAACAGCCCGGCACGGCGGAAATTATCGCCACGCTGGACCGCGTGATCGCGCTCAATCCAAATCATCCCCTTGCCAATCACCTGTACATCCATGCGGTGGAGGCCTCCCCCGAACCCGGTCGTGCCGATGCGGCGGCGGATCGCCTGCGCGCACTGCAGCCCGGCGTCGCGCACAATGTGCACATGCCCTCGCACATCGATGTGCGCCGTGGTCGCTGGCAGCAGGCGATTGAAGCGAACATCAAAGCCGTGGAGGCAGACCTCGCCTATCGCAAGAAGGCGGGCCCGC
Source organism: Verrucomicrobiota bacterium (assembly GCA_023429545.1). GTDB lineage: Bacteria > Verrucomicrobiota > Verrucomicrobiia > Verrucomicrobiales > Verrucomicrobiaceae > Roseimicrobium. Next base: position 1,393 of record JAEYUU010000744.1, on the reverse strand, counting down.
CCAAGGGCATGCTGAACATGTATGTAGCGCACAATCGCCACATGCTCTCCTATGCTGCAATGATGACCGGGCAGAGTGATCTCGCCATGAAACACATCCGCGCCATGGTGGCGGAGACGCCGGCCGAGTTCATCAAGGAATACGCCGGCATGGTGGAGGGATACATGGCCATGACCATGGAGGTGATGATCCGATTCGGCCGCTGGGATGACATCATCGCCGAGCCGGAGAAGTACGAAGACCACATGCCGCTCTCCCGCGCCATTCACTCGGCCGCGCGTGCGATTGCATTCGCCGCGAAGGGCGACCCCGCATCCGCTCGCAAGGAGCAGGCCATCTATCTCAAGCGCGTGGAACTCGTTTCGAAAGACGCGTATTTCGGGAACAACCTGGCGCAGTCCATCCTGGCCGTAGCCACCCCAATGGTGGAAGGCGAGATCCTCGTGCGCGAAGGCAGGTTGGACGAAGGCTTCGCCGCGTTGCGCGCCGCGGTGAGGGCGGAGGACGCACTGCGCTATGATGAACCTCCCGGCTGGCTCGTGCCGGTGCGCCATGCGCTTGGCGCCAGCCTCATGCAGGTAGGTCGCTTCACCGAGGCCGAGCAGGTGTATCGTGAAGACCTGAAGCGACTGCCGGAAAATGGCTGGTCCCTGCGTGGGTTGGCCCAAAGCCTCCGTGCCCAGTCCAAACCAGAAGCTGATGAAGTGGAAGCGCGCTTCCGCAAAGTCTGGGCGAAGGCAGACCTGGAGATCCCCAGCTCCTGCATGTGCCAGAAGCTGACGGCGGGGAATTGAGGAAGCTGCCTCTCGTTGTTCTGATGCCGACCTACATGCGCACACATGCGTATGCAGGTCGACATTTTAATGGAGATACTCCAAGGAAGCTGAGCCTTGCGTGAATCTACCCGGGGGCGAGGGTTTTTGAATGCGTGCAGCCCTGCTGCCACTTTGGGTGCCACAGCATGATATGACCGTGTACCTCCCAATGAACAAAATCCATCCCGAATCCTACCGACCGCTTCCTTCATATCACACAACTGCACGTCAAGCGCGCGCACGGAAATCTGAATCTCCCAGGCGGAGATGACCAGGGAGGCGATCATGAAGAGCAGGCTGATGCCGAAGGCTACCTCCCCTGCCCGGATCCAACCAAGAAACAGGCAGGACATGGCCACGGTGCAGAGCAGGATGCTGAGCACGCCGAGAAACTGCATGCTGCGAATCATCTTCAGCCGGGTGCGGATGTTCTGAATCTGGCGCACGTAGCTGTCCTCCGGCGCCGCCTTGTGAGCGGCGTGCAGTGACCGCACCACGCTTGCCAGACCCAGAAATCGATTCGTGTAGGCGAGCAGAAGCAGGGAGATGGCCGGAAACAACAGGGAAGGTGTTGCGAG
>JAEYUU010000708.1 GCA_023429545.1 Verrucomicrobiota bacterium | reverse complement strand
ACCCTCCGCCGCCCCGGCCCCGGGAACCGCACCCGGCCCGCAGGATGTGATGCCCAAGGTGAATGTGGCTGAAGTGGAAAAGCAGGCTGCCAAGGGAGCCGAAACCAAGAGCTATGGCTCCTTCACGCTGAAAGACTTGGAGGCCCAGGTGCCCAAGAGTCCCGAAGGAAACTTCATGCTGGAGGTCACCGAACTCTACTACACCGCGGGTGACAAGGAGGTGCAGTCCGTGCTCGCAGGACAGCCGGTGGAAACCATCGGGCAGATTCTCCCCGAGAAGGTGAACAACGAGAAGGGCACGCGAGTGCGCCTGTTCCGGATGCTGGTGCAATGTTGCGCGGCGGATGCCCGCCCGTATTCCATCCCCGTTGAGTTCGGCAAAACCGCGCCGCAGCTCAAGGACATGACCTGGGTGAAGGTGGTGGGCAAGATGACCTTCCAACAGGAGGGCGGCCAGACCGTTCCCGTGATGGAAGCCACCAGCATGGTGGAGACGGCAGCGCCGGAGAATCAGATGATCTACTGAGTACCACTTGCCGACGAACCGAAGGCCCGAAGCCCGCCACGAAACTGGCGGGCTTTTTTTGATCATCACTTCATCAGCCCGCCGAAAAGCACGATGATGTCGATCAGAAACATCACCACGATGGACGCCTCCAGAAAAACCATGAGCCGGTGGTTCTGCTCCTGCTTGAGCATCTCGTAGAGATCGTCCAGCGTCTTGAGCTTGTCATCGATGGTGCGATGCCAGTCGCCAAGGTGGAAGCGGCGCGAGACGGTTTCGTAAAGGCGCGCGAGATGCCAGTCTCCAAAGAACTTGGTGATGTTCGAAAGCTCATCACTGAAGCGCGCCAGATCGATGCGCACCTCACGCAGTCGCTGCAAAAGCGTGGTTCTGCTGAAGCGTTTCGGCGGATGAAGCAGATCCGCATAGGAACGCTCCAGAGCGGCATCCAGCAGGCGGTCATACGCGATAAGTTCCTCAAGCTGGAGGTTCGCGAGTTCCAGCACATGAAGGGTTTCCTCCACATCCGCCGGCTGATCCATGACGAGGGCTGCATCCCAGTCCACCACGACCAGATCGGTGCGATAATAGGAAAGGAACTGGCTCGTGGACTCCTCCGCCTCCTGCTGCGAAAGCAGGCTGCCATCCGGTTCAAGGGTGAGGATGGCGGCAATGTCCCGCCGGTTTGCCTCGAACCAGGGCTCCGATTGAAAAGGCGCACCATCCTGATTTTCCTTCGGCGTGCTCAGGCAGAAGACTGTGTATGCCTCTCCCTCCGGCAACGCAGCGGCAGGCCGCACGGCATAAGGAGCAAGCTCAGCGTGGATGGACCCCGCAAGCGCGACGAGGTGCTGATGGACAACCTCCTGGGCGAAGGCGGGACGATGAAACGCACTGAGTTCCTCAAGTCGTGATACCGTATAAGGAACTCGCAGCATGATGCTCACCGCGCCGATGGGGAGCACCTTGACCATGCGCTGGACCAACACCTCGCCAAACGGCGACGACATTTGCACGGGCTCCAGGCGCGCCGCGCGTAGATGCTGGAAGAGATGCTGCTTGGGACTGCGTTTCGCTGGGCCCACCTGGTGAGGCAGCAGCGACTGGCCCAGAAGCGTCTCCGGCACCGGGCGCTTCAGTTCATAAGCAACATCGATGGCGAAAAGATACACCACCTCTCCCGTGAATGTCTGGGGTGCAGTGCTGGCCATGGCGAAGTGGAAGTTTACAATGAAAGCATAGCCACCATGCGCAGTGCTCCAAGCAAACTTTGAGATCGATCTCGGAATGCCGGCAGCGACCTTGGAAACATCCACCCCGCACTCAGCAGTGCCCGCTACTGCTGGCCCCGTTGGGACTGCCGCTTTAGCGCTTCACGCCGCATCTGCTCGCCATTGACCCGCATCCAGGCCATCCGTCCCCTGGTGAGTACCACTCCGAGGGAGATTTCCTTGATGCGACCGTCCGGCTCGGGACTGAAATACAAAAAGTCATACCAGGGGAGGTGCCCGATCACGACAGCCGCATTAGGCCCCTCGATTTTGTCGTTGGCCTCGGGATTCAGCGTCTTGAGAGCCTTGCGCACCTCCTGCGCACTGTACTGGCCAGCGGCATTCTTGGGGACGGAGATGCCCTCCACCGCCAGGCTTCCCACGAAGGTCTCCAAGGGCAGGTCCTTTCCTTCGCGCAAGGACAAGAGAACGTTGATCACCTCGGCATCGTCATTGCCTCGATCGTGATAGACCGTGATCCCGAGCCTGGGAAACATGAAGAAATCCCGCTTGGGATCCATCCACTTCACAATGGTTCCACCATCAATTTCCTCCATGCGCTTCACAAACGCCGAAGGTGACTCCAGCGCCGTCACCTCCTTGCCATCGATCGAGAGCTTGCCTTCCACGCTCATGCTCACCACGACCGGATCAGGCGCGGCCATCATCTGTCCCTGCTCCAGACACAGAAGAAGGGGCGCAAGCAGAGTCAGTAGAATGTTCCGTTTCACAGCGGTTATCTGGTTCTTGAGGTTCACGGAGCACCTTCCGGTCTGCAGGCTGCCAGCACAACAGACTTCACAGAGACCTCCAACGGAAAAGCTCGTCCAGCCAGCGAAATTGCCCTCCCATCATTTATCCTGCCTTATGGCCACTCAGCCACCGCTCCCTCCACTCCGTCCGTGAGATTTTCCCCCGTCCATTGGGCGTGAGTTCGGGACAGAGCCAGTATTTCCGCGGAAGCTGCCACGTCTGCAGCCGCTCGCCGAGCCAGGAAGAGAGACGTGCTGGGGTGATGTCCTCTGCGGCGTTCACACAGGCAATCGTATCTTCGAAGCGCGCGGCATCCGCGCTGGGCGCGCCAAAGACCACACAGTGCCGCACGCCTTCGCACGAGAGCAGCGCAGCCTCCACCTCAGTGGGGTTGAGCTTGCGGCCCGCGATATTGATGGCGTCGCTCACCCGGCCACGCATGAGCACGGCGCCGTCCTGTAGTTCCACCAGATCTGTCGTGACGAAGCGGCCACCACCGAGTGACTCATCACCAGAAGGCCAGTATCCTTCGCCTGCAGCGGCGCTCTCCACCACCAGACGCCCCCCTTCGCGAAGGCCCAAGGTCACGCCATCCATGGCGGTGCCAGCGAGCGCCGCATCCTCGCGCGGAGTGTAGGTGCGATCATACGCGATGCCGCCACACTCGCTGCTGCCGAAGAAGTTGTGAATCTTGACGCCGGTCTCCTCAAACACGCCACGCTCCACCTCCAGTGGAAGAGGTGCCCCTGCCGAGATGGCGAGGGCGATGGGCATGTCCTTGATGAGACCGCTCTTCCACCACGCGCGCCACATCGCGGGCACCGCGGGCACCGTCACGCGGCAGCCACGGTCGCATGCGGCGCGCTGGGAGGACGGAAGCGCATCCGGCACCATCATCAGCGGATGACCTTGAAGCAGGAGTGGCAGGACAACATTTGAGAACCCGTAGCTGTGTGCGAGGCTGATGACCGCGACATTTGGACAGGCGCGGTCCAACCCCATGGTGCGCCGGATGTTCTCCGCGTCTGCCGCGAGTTGCCCGGCCCGGAACATCACGGTGCGAGGTTCCCCGGTGCTGCCGGAAGTCATCTTGAGATGGGCGATCCCGGCGGGCATGCCCCGGACGTCCGGCACGCAGCCGCCCTCGCGCTCCATGGGGCAGAGCACCGCGCCGTCCCTCCAGGCCCACAGGGTCCGGATCACAAACGCGAGCACGCCATCCGCCATGGAGGCCACGTGCAGGGCTCCCGCCGCGAGCGCGGGCAGGGAATCCAGCGATTGTTGTAACGCGGCAAAGGTCCATGTGGCCCCGGAAACAGCATCCACCATCGCGGCTTCGTCGCGATGCAGGGAGAGCGTTTGCTGCCAGCGGGCATAGAGCATTCATGTCTTCTAGACCACACAGCGGCAGGCGCAAGCGGCGAAGCAGCACCCTCTTTTCGGAGAACTCGTCACTCCGGGACTTTTGCACGGTGAACAATCGTTTGCCAAGGGGCGCAGCGCTGCGTTACCTCATCTGATGCCGTATCGTGCAGGCCAGAAAAGTGGAGGCGCGCACCGGGTGGTCATCACCGGAGCGGGCCTCATCACGAGCATGGGCAACGGCTGGAGAGAGAACGCCGAGGGCTTCCGCACGGGCAGACTGGCTTTCCGTGACATCACCGTTTTTGACGCCAGCCGTCAGCGGGTGCAACGTGCGGGTGAAGTCCTCTTCCCCGAGATTTTTCCGGAGACGAAGCTCAACCCGCGGCAGGTACGTCGGCTGGATCGCGCCTCCCGCCTGCTCATCCACGCGGGAGTGGAGGCCCTGCAACAGAGCGGGTGGAACAACGGATCGCTTGCGGGCCAACAGGTGCCGCTCTGCCTCGGCACCAGTGCCGGTGCCATGGGGGTGGGAGAAGCCTACTTTCTCGGCAAGACAGCAGCGCCCTCTACAAAGGCCTCGCTGGCGGAGAAGGTCATCACCTATCTGCCGCATACCCAGGCGCAGCACCTGCAGATCGCCATCGGCGTGAGCGGACCGCTGACAATCATCGCGAATGCATGTGCTTCCGGAGCCAACGCCATCGGTCAGGCATTCCGCCTGGTGAAAACCGGGCGCGCCCGTCGTGCACTCGCCGGCGGGTACGATGCGCTGGCGCACATGGTGTTTGCCGGATTTGATTCCCTCCAGGCGCTGAGCACCACGCTGCCACGCCCGTTTGATGCCAATCGAGATGGTCTTGCCCTGGGTGAAGGCGCCGCTCTCGTCACGTTGGAGCGGCTCGAGGATGCCCTCGCCCGCGGCGCGAACATTCTCGCGGAAATTTCAGGCTATGGCGCGAGCACGGATTTACATCACCTCACCCAGCCACATCCGCAGGGAGAAGCCGCATTGCTGAGCATGACCCGCGCCTGCCGCGAGGCACAGGTGACACCAGATATGATACAGTACATCAACTCTCATGGCACCGGCACCCCGCTCAATGACGCGGCGGAAGGCGCCGCCATTCAGCGCTGGGCGGGCAGGGATGTGGGCAGGGTGATGGTCAGCAGCACCAAGTCCGCCATTGGCCATCTGCTCGGTGGCGCAGGCGCAGTGGAGGCGGTCATCTGCCTCCTGGCCATGCGTGAAGGCTTCGTCCCCGCCAGTTGCAGCGTGGAAACGCCCGACCCGGTCTGCACCTTTGATCTGGTGCGAGTGCCGCGCGAGGCGCAACTGGACTGCACGCTCACCAATTCCTTCGGGTTCGGCGGAGCCAATGCCACGCTCATTTTCAGGAGAGCGGCATGAGTGGCGGCATTCACATCACCGGATGGGGCGCGGTATCGCCGGCGGGGTGGAGCGCCTCCTCGCTCTATCATGCCGTGAAGGAGAAGGTTCCCCTGCCCTGCTCCGCCGGACATCGCTCGGAGGATGCGCCGAAATGCTGCATCAGGAAGGTGCCCGCGCTCACGCCTGCGCCGGACTGGGTGAAACACAGTCGCATGCGCCGCACGACGGCGGCGGCACGTCACGCAGTGGGCGCTGCCATGGAGGCGTTGGGGCCGGAGCGTCTGGCGGCCGCCCAGAGCGGAGCATGGAAGACCGGCGTCATCTTCTGCACCACCAACGGGTGCGTGCAGTTCAGCAGGCGATTCTTTGCCGAGGCGCTGGCCGATCCTGCACTGGCCAGCCCGATCCTGTTTCCCGAGACCGTGTACAATGCGCCCGCCAGCCACATCGCCGCCCTCGCGGGGTCGCCGGAGATCAACTGCACCCTGGTGGGAGATTCCAGCCAGTTCCTGCGTGGCATGGACATGGGAGCGCAATGGCTGGAGGATGAAGAAGTCGATGCCGTGCTCGTGGTCGCGGCGGAGGAACTTGACTGGCTGACCGATGAAGCGTTACTGGTTTTTGACAAGGATGGCGCCACGGCAGAAGGCGCTGCGGCAGTGCTGATGGAGAAGGGGCAAGGGCCTAAAAAAGAGGGCCAAGGCGTACAACTGCTGGGGGTGACCGAGTCATGGACCTATGGCAATGGCACCAACCTGACCGCCGCCGCGATCCAGATTCGCCGCGAGCTTGGTGAGATGCTCACCGAGGACGAAGCCACGGTGCTGCTGTGCAACGGGCTGGGTGCCGCGCCTCGCGCCGATGCCGCTGAGCGCGCTGCCTGGAAAGGGTGGAAAGGCAGGCAGCTTCGCCTGCGTCCTGTGGTGGGCGAGGCCTACGGCGTGACAGCCGGCTGGCAGACCGTTCTGGCTTGCGAGTCCATTGCCCGCGGCGACAGCACCCAGGTCGCCATCAGCGCCGTGGGGCTGACCGAGCAGGCCGTGGGAGCGGTGCTCGGCAGGGCCGTCTGAGTGGAAGGCAGACTTGTGCTGGCCTGCACCATGGCCATGTTCCGCGCATGTCAGGCACTTCCATACTCATCACGGGCGGCAACGGCGGACTGGGCCTCGCGTTGGGCGAAGCCTTCCTCAACGCCGATGCGGGCAACCGGGTGTGGCTGGGCGTGCGCTCACGGCGGGACAGGGCCGAGGCACTCGCCAGCCAGCATGCGGAGCGGTGCCAGATCATCGAGCTGGACGTGACCATCCAGGATCAGTGGACCATCGCCGTCGAGACGATTACCAGGGCGACCGGGCGGGTCGACGTGCTGGTGAACAATGCCGGGCACCACGAGGATGCCCTGCTGGCGACGATGACCGATGCCCAGTGGAACGACGTTCTTCAAAGCAACCTCAGCGGCACTTTCCTCGGCTGCCGTGCCGTGGCACGTGTCATGATAGGTCAGCGCTTTGGGCGCATCATCAACATTTCCTCGCTGAGCGCACTGATGTCCCCCGCGGGCCAGGCGAACTATGCCGCCGCCAAGGCGGGCATGGTGGGCCTCACCCAAAGCTTCGCCAAGGAGGTGGCCCGCGCCGGCATCACCGTGAATGCCGTGTGCCCGGGATACATCGACACCGAAGCGCTCTCCGAAATGGATGCCGAGCAGAAACGCGCCGCCACGCAACGCATCCCCATGCGCCGTCTCGGCAGGCCGGAAGAGGTGGCCGCAGCGGTGCTTTTCCTTGCATCGGCGCAGGCATCGTATATCACCGGGGCCACTCTCAAGATTGATGGCGGCATCCTCTAAGGCCGCAAAGCCCACTTCATCCGTATTTTCAGCATGGCAGACCTCGAAGCGATCAAGTTGCAGATCAAACAGGCAATGGTGGAAGAACTCATGCTGCCTCAGGCTCCCGAGGAAATCGCCGATGACGTCCCCATCTTCAGCCCGCAGGGTCTGGGTCTGGACAGCGTGGATGCGCTGCAACTCGTCGTTGCCCTTGAGAAGCGCTTCGGCCTGAAGCTGCCCGATGCCGCTGCCGCGCGTGAAACACTGCGGTCCGTGGATACCATCGCTGACGCCGTGGCAGCAAAGATCGCGAGCTAAGTCCAGAATTACCCCACCACCTCAACGGGACATTGCGGCAATGCGCTTAGGAAAGTTCTGCCGTAGGGCTTGGTGAGCACGCGGTTGTCGAGGATCGCGCAGATGCCGCTGTCCTTCTTCGAGCGGATGAGGCGTCCGATGCCCTGGCGCAATTTCAGGATGGCCTCAGGCACGGAATACTCCATGAAGGAGTTGCCTCCGCTCTCCTCGATGTGCTCCAGCCTCGCAGCGGTAAGCGGATGATCTGGCACGGCGAAGGGCAGCTTCGTGATAATCACATTGCTGAGCGCTTCACCCGGCACGTCGACTCCGGTCCAGAAGCTCTCCGTGCCGAAGAGCACGCTGTGCGTGTCCTTGCGGAATTCCTCCAGCAACCGTGTTCGCGAAAGCTGTCTGCCCTGCACCAGCAGCGTCCAGCCACGATCTTCGAAGTACTCCTCCATGTGCTCCGCCACCCGCGTCATCTGCGCATAGCTGGTGAAGAGCACAAAGGCGCGGCCCTTGGAGATATCGAGGAAATGGCTGATCCACTTCGGCAGGGCTTCCTCATGGTCCTTCGACCCGGGCGGCGGGATGCTCTTCACGAGGTAGAGCTTCATCTGCTTCTCGAAATCAAAGGGGCTCGCGATGTTCACGCCGACCGCGCTGTCCGCACCCACGCGCTTCTTGAAGTATTCGAGCCCGTTGCTTCCTCCGGTGCCCAGGGTGGCGCTGGTAAGGATGCACGGTCGATCTCCGCGAAAGAACAGGGTGCCGAGCTGCCGGCTCACATCGATGGGCGCACTGCGCAGCGTCATCGCATGCCGGCTGTCCGCCTGGCTGCGCTCCACCCAATACACATGATCCTCTTCGCTCTGGTCCAGAAAGGTGGCCACGCTCTGACGCAGCGCGATGAGGCGGCGCGCCAGGTCGTGCAGTTCAAGTTTTGAGTTCTCGCTTTGGGCGCCATCTCCCGCGATGCGCGCGCGCTCCATCACACGATGCAGCGGGACGCTCAGCGTATCCTCCACCAGTCCGGGCTGCCGCACACGGAACTCACGCGCCGCCTGGTGGCTGAAGGTGCTGGAAGCCTCCACCGCGCGAAAAAAAATGTCCGCGGCATCCAGTGCATCTGTCACCGCGCGGGAGCCCACCGAGTCACCCTGGTGCGGGAAGTAGCCCTTGCGGGTCTTGGGATTGTAAAGGCGGTTCAGCTCGAACCTCAGGCCGCTCTCGGATACTGCAATGCCATAGGCTCGTGACGCCACACTCTCAATGGTGTGCGCCTCGTCCACGATGAGGAAGTCGTGTGGGAAAAGGAAGTTCGCGTCTTCCGGCAACGTCTCCTCTGAGGAGGAGAGCATGGAGAAGAACAGGGAATGGTTCATCACCAGCACATCGGCATCCGCCATGCGGCGGCGCACTGCCTGGTAGAAGCAGCGCGTGGTGCCGCAGCGACGCGGCGTGCACACATGCGCCTCACTGCATACCAGAGACCACACCTTGGGCGTGGGCGTGAAATCCAAATCGCTGAGACTGCCGTCGTGGGTCTTCTGGCTCCACTCCCAGATGAGCTGGAGCTCGGCTTGCTCGCTGCTGGTAAAAAGATCCGGTGCTCCCTTGAAGGCGCGTTCCAGTCGCTGCGGGCACAGGTAGTTTCCCCTGCCCTTCAGCAGCTCCGCGCGAAAGGGGCGCGGCGCCAGCTTCTGCACGATGGGCAGATCCTTGTGGATGAGCTGCTCCTGCAGATTGATGGTGTGCGTGGTGATGATGGCCTTGCGCTTGTTCTCCAGGGCGAAAGTCACCGCCGGAAGGAGGTACGCCAAGGACTTGCCGACGCCCGTGGCTGCCTCGATGACCACCGCTCGCGTGGTTTCCAGCGCCTTGCCCACAATCTTCGCCATGCGCTGCTGCTGCGGGCGGTATTCGAAGTCGGGCGACTTCGCCAGTATCCCCTCCTGTGAGAACGCCTGGGCCATGCGATCCAGCAACGTGGAACTGGGAGTGCTTTCGGCGTCCGAGGCGAGATGAATCATGGGAAGCGTGTCAGATACTTGCGGATGCGCCCGCGCGCAAGCTGACCGCTGTCCCGTGCGGGCCCGGTGGTGGTTGCATACCGGTGATTCTGCGGAATCGTAGAGGCAACACGCTGGATTCTTCCCCCATGACTGCGCTTCCCCGCCGATTCCGCTCGCTCACCTTCCTCTGGTTTCCTGTCGTGGCGAGCGCCGCGCTCGCCCTGATGGTGAGGGCCCAGTCTGATGCACCTCCGCAGGCGCCACCCGGGAGCGCCCAAGCCACCCCTGCGGAAAAGCCCGCAACGCCTCCCGCAAAATCGGAAGTCGATCCGGCGCCGAAGACTGCTCCCAAACCGAAGGAAACGAGCGCACCGGAACTCCCCAAGGCAACTCCCAACCCCAAACCAGCCACCCTTCCGGAAGAGGGGCCATACAAGGGCAAGATTGTCGTCATTCCTGTGGGAAAAGAAGACCTCATCAACCCGGCGCGGTTTGAGTTCATGTCGCGCACCTTAAAGCGGGCCACGGACCAGCGCGCGGAGGCCGTGATCTTCAATCTCGATACTCCGGGAGGACTGGCATGGGATACCGCCACACTCATCATGGGAGATCTCGAAAAGCTCGGCTGCCCCAGCGCTGCGTTTGTGAATCCCCGCGCCATCTCCGCAGGTGCGCTGATCGCGATTGGCACGGATGCCATCTACATGAGCCCGCGCAGCAGCATCGGTGCCGCCACACCCGTCAACAGCACTGGCATGGAAGTGGGAGAAGCGGAACGCGCCAAGCTCAACTCCGCCTTCATGGCCATGGCGCGATCCGCGGCCGTGGCCAAAGGACACAACCCCGGCGTGGTGGACGCCATGATCGACAAGGATGTGGGCCTCAAGATTGGCGACGTGGAAGTCTGGCCCAAGGGCAGCATCATGACGCTCGATCAGCAGCAGGCCACGAAGGTCTATAACGGCAGGCCTCTGCTCGCCAAGGGGATCGTAAACGATCTCAACGAGCTCATCGCGAAAGAGGGCTACAAGGGTGAAGTGGTGACGGCTGAACCGAAGGGTTTTGAGCTCATCGCCATCTTGATCACCCAATATGCCGCTATCCTGCTGCTCATCGGCATCGCGGCGGGCTACCTGGAAATGCAAAGCCCGGGCCTCGGGATTCCAGCCGTAATCGCCACCATCGCCTTCGGTCTCTTCTTCTTCGGCCACTATGTAGCGGGCAGCCTGGTGGGGTATGAGACGGTGTTTGTGTTTCTACTCGGCGTGGCCCTGATCATCATTGAGCTCTTTGTCTTCCCCGGGGCGGTCATTCCCGGACTGCTGGGGCTTGCCTGTCTTTTTGGAGCACTCATCTACACCATGGCTGGATGGAACTTCACCGTGCCGGAAGGCGGGACATTCCCAGTGCGACTCTCCGACTACACGAAAGCCATCTGGAATCTGGCCCTCGCTTTTGGCGGCGCGCTGGTCATCATTCTCCTGCTGATGCGGTACTTCCCCACCTCCGGTCCGTTCAGGTGGCTCGTGCTAAAGGCCGCCGTGGGCGGCGAGCAGGTGGCCATCGAGGGCCAGGGCCAGATCAAGGCCTCTGCGATCAGCCCCGGGATGACGGGTGTGACCCGCAGTTCCATGCGCCCTTATGGCCATGTCGATTTCAATGGCATGCAGCTCGAAGCCATGGTGGAGGGTGACTTCCTTCCGCACGGCACCCCCGTGCGTGTGCGCGAGGTGCAGGGTGGGAGGATCGTGGTGGAGAGAGTCTAACAGTCTCCCTCCTTCCAACATCCACCTGTAAACACCGATCATGAAGACGCGGCACTTCATCTCCCTCCTGTTGTTCTCCCTTTCCACTCCTCTCGCCTTCTGCGCGGATGCGAGGCCCGTGAAAGCTGAGATCGTCGATGTGCCAGCCGAGCGCAGGGACTGGGGCGTCCCCATCGGCAATGTGAAGGTAACTTTCTCCGACGGCCACACGGAGATGTGGACCAAGGAAGGAAAAGCGATTCATGCAAAGGTCTCCAAGACCGGCATCGTTGGCTGGTCTCGTTACGCGCAGCGAAATAGCCACGAAGAACCCGTGAATTCCAAGCTTCGCCTTCTGTTAAGCGAAAAGGACATCAAGGATTTCGACGCCGCGTCTTCAGGCCCGTACATTGAGAAATGGGATTTTGCCGACAATGACACTGTTGTGGTCATTATGTCCCGCGGCAGGCACGGTCCGGCCAGTTATGTGAAATACGACATCAGAAGCGGCAATCTTCTGGACTCGGCCGGATTGGGACTGCCCAACAAGACTCTTCCAGAATGGACCAAACCTCTAGGCGACTGACCATGAACTCATACAAACCGGAATCCTACAATTCCGTCTCGCCCTACCTCATTGTGTCGGGGGCGGATCAGACCATCAAGTTTCTCACCGAGGTGTTCGGCGCGGTGGAGATCCGCCGCTTCCCCACCCCGGATGGCAGGATCATGCACTCAGAGATCCGACTGGATGACACGGTGATCATGATTGCGGATTCCGCGGAGGGCTGGCCGGCGATGCCAGCGCATGTGCATGTCTATGTGTCCGACGTGGATGCCGTTTATCAACGAGCCCTGAAGGCGGGAGCGGAGTCCGTGCAGGAACCGGTGAAGAAAGAAGATGCCGACAAGCGCGGCGGCGTGAAGGACGCGGGCGGCACCACCTGGTGGATTGGCACGAAGGTGGAGTGAGGCCGCATTGAGGTAAACGAGGCTACTTGGGGTCCGACGTGATGTGCGAGCGCAATGCGCGAAAGGCTTCTGGAGAAGCCTTCTACATTGAAGTCACCTCGTCTTCACCCGCAGCAACGGCGGCATATTGCTTCCGTTTTCCTTCGTGGCGAAGGCATGGACGAGGCCATCCTTGGTGGTCTCGTCCGTCTCGCGGCAGATGATGAAGGTGACAATGCCGTTGGTATCCTGCTTCACGAAGTCGCGCAGCGCCTGGCCACGCAGTGTGCGTGATCCGCGGCTCACACCCTGATCCACCTGGAAGCGGCCCAGCAGCACGGCGCGTGAGGCATCAGGCAGGTGGCGGTCCGCCTGCTCAGGGTTGTGCGCGGGTGCATCGTTCCATGTAATCCCGTGCTCATCCCAGTCATCGCTGGATTCATCCGTCACGCCATAGACAGCGAAGGTGCTGTCGGGCACCAGCGTGGCAAAGCCCAGATCGCTGGGCTCGATGCTCAGCACGAACTCCACGTCCTCAATCTGCGAACCCGCAAATTTGCCGAGGTCAAAAGCCACATACCCCTTGCGGTTAAGCTCCGGCGCGAGGCTGGTGTACTTCACCCGGAAAAAGGCGTCGTCACCAAAGTTCCTCGCCTTGGCACTGCTCTGGACATAGGCATCCTTGCCGTGGCCATAGGCGGTGGAGAGCACAAGCCAGCCATCGCCGGCATCGAGAATGGTCTGCGGCTGCCAGCGCGGCGACTCCTGGCCGGGCTGCTGGGGACGGAGCTGGCTGGCCCGCACCCCGGTATCCACCTTTTCCCCTGCCCTGAGCTTCTGGGGTTCGTTCGTCGCCTTCGGACTCACCTCCACGAGGCCCTCCAGCACCTGCACGAGGTACTTGCCATCCTCCCCGGCGCTCACGCCGAAACGGGTGCCGAAGTCCACGACCTTCGCGTCGGGAGTGTCCACACTGAAACCAATCGCGCTGGGCGGCACATCCGCCACCAGGGTGCCCTTCACCAGACGGCAGGCCATGGCATCCACCAGTTCCAGCGTGGCTGGCGCCTCCATGACGACTTGGGCGCCGCTATCGAACTTCACCGTCGCGATACCCTCCACCAGTTCCAGCGTGCCCGGAGTCACGCGGGATCCTTCCGCCGTGGGCAGGGTGCTGCCCGCCCATTTGCATCCACGCGTCTTCACCACGGTGGCGATGGAGGCAGGCCCACGCTCGGTGGTTTCGCGAGCGACTGCCATCTGCCAGACAACCGCTCCGATGGCGAGCATGGCGGCAGCCGCGGCCACTGGCAGCCAGGCGGCGGCCTTGCGGGTCGGCGAGGTGACGACCGCTGGCTCAGGGTGTGCGAGTTCGCGAGCAAGACGGTCGTCCAGACGCAACGTGGCATGCTGGTGCATGACTCGCGCATAGAGCGAGCGGGCCTCTGCACTCTCACGAAGGAGCGAGTTGAGTTCCGTGCGTTCAGATTCGCTCAGAGAACCACCGAGCGATTTCTCCGCTAGCTCCAGCAAGTGCCAGTTTCCCTGCGCGCTCACGCGGCACCTCCTTTCGCGAGTTCCTTTTCCACACACTCCAGCAACGTGTACCGCACCCGGCTGAGCGCGCGATAGACGGCGCCCGCGGTGCTGCGGATCCGCTCTGCGACCTGATCCACATCGAGGTCTTCGTAATAACGCAGCAGTACGAGCTGGCGATGCTCCGTGGGGAGCTTGTGCAGGCACGTCTGCAGGGCCTCGCGCCGATCGTCATGCGTGTCAGCCAGCCGGGACACCTCATGGTGGAGTGCCTCCAGCACATCCTCCTCCAGCGGCAGATGTTCCTTCTTCTTCGTACGCCGGTAGGTGAGAATCTGATGAAACGCGATCTTCCGCGCCCAGGCGAGGAAGTTCGTGCCGAGCTCAAAGTTGCCAAACTCCCGCCACATCACCAGCTTGGTCTGCTGGAGGATGTCGTCCGCATCCGCACTGGACTGTACCAAGGCGCCCACGTACCCTCCCAAGGCACGGTCATGCTGGGTGAGCAGGGTCAGGAATTCGGTGGTGCGGTCGGTTTCAGGCATGGCAGGGAGAATTCGCCAGATTACGCCCTACAGGCGGCTCGCGGGGAATTTCGGACAGAAAAGTTTTTGTGTCCAATCCGTACCCCCTTCTGCACTCTAGGCGCAACACATGGATTTCCGGCCTCGCTCCTCCCGTTTCCACGCCGCCACCTGTTGTGGCGCGGTGGTTTCCTTCCTGCTCGCCACCACGGCGGGACAAGCTGCCCCCACCCCTGCCAGTCCAGACCCAGCCGCCCTGAAGTTCTTTGAGACCAAGATTCGCCCGCTCTTGGTGACCCACTGCACGGAATGCCACGGCGTGAAGAAGCAGAAGCACCATCTGCCTGTCTCTTATCACATCTCCGAGCCCACGAGAC
>JAEYUU010000650.1 GCA_023429545.1 Verrucomicrobiota bacterium | reverse complement strand
CTCCAGGATGGATGCGCACCATCCGGACCATGAAACTGTTTTTCACGGGAACGACCGCCGGACTCATGGTGATCACGCAATTCACGGGCAACTACACGTTCTTCAACCTGTTGACCATCCTGCTCGCGCTCTCAGCGTTGGACGACGGATGCTGGCCTGGCTCCCTGAAACGCTGGCTGCGCTGGACTGACGCACCGCCAGCCCGCCCCAGGTGGCAGTTCGTGGCACAGAATGTCGTCGTGGCCATGATGCTGGCGCTTAGCGCGACAGTCGTGATGCAGAACAATGTTCCGATGTTCGAAGCTCTATCCGCCAGACTGCATGGCATCACGCGCCATCTGGAGCCATTCAGGAGTGTGAGCAGCTACGGCCTCTTCCGCGTGATGACCACCGAACGCAATGAGATCACTATCGAGGTGAGTGACGACGGCGTGTACTTCCAGCCGCTGGAGTTCAAGTGGAAACCCGGCCGCCTCGATCGCGCTCCGCCCTTCGTGGCGCCGCACCAGGCGCGCCTGGACTGGCAAATGTGGTTTGCCTCCTTCAACCCCGGATTCATCCCGCAACGGGACATGCGGAATCCCCAGATGGTTTGGTTTGCAGGCTTCATGGGCGCGCTGCTCGATCACCATGAAGCGGTGTATGCGCTCATGGAACCTCCTCCCTTCCCCATCGAGTCCATCCGTGCGGTGCGGGCCAAGTTTTACCGCTATGAGTTCACGGATGCGGAAACGCGGCGGGAAACCGGCGCCTGGTGGACGGCCACAGCCCTGGGCGACTATTCACCGACCTTCAGCAGGCAGTGAGGGTGCTCAAGCAGCCCTGCCGGAGGACTCTTCCTTGATGTCTTTCATCAGGACCTGATGCACCACATTCGAGACATCCGTTGCCAGGTAGGGCTTGGGCAGAATGGCGCAGAAGCCCTGGGACATGAACCCGGCACGTGACTCCTCCAGCATCCCGCCACTGGACGCGACGACTTTGGCGGCAGGATCGAGCGCGCAGATTTCCTTCGCGGCCTGTTCACCGGTAAGGCTGCCCTTGAGGGTGAGGTCCATGATCACGAGATCGACATCGTCATACTGGCGCATGAGCTGGCGGTAGACCTGCACCGCCTCTTCTCCGCTGGAAGCTTCAAAGACGCGATAACCGCAGCGCTTCAGCACCGCGTGCACCACCTTGCGAAGGCGCTCTTCATCATCCACCACCAGGATGGTGCCCAGGCCGGACCTGAGACGCGGTGGAGAGACCGGCGCGGCGTCCTTCCCCTGCAGGGGCTGGGTGGCAGGCAGCCAGAACATGACTTCCGTGCCCACGTTCTTCATGGAGGAGACGGCAATCTGGCCACCATGCTCCGTGATGATGTGCTTGCATGTGGTGAGTCCCACGCCGTTGCCGTTGGGCTTGCGGGTGAAGGATTCATTCAGCGCACGGCGCGCGTCCGCAGGATCCATCCCGCAACCGCGGTCACGCACCAGAATCTCCACATAGGGGCCGGGGAGCAGCGCGTGATGCCCCTGGGGCGCCACGATGTTCCGCGCGAGCACATCCATGTGCCCGTGATTGTTCATGGCCTGGATGCCATTAAGAATCAGGTTCTGCAGCACCTGAGAGATGCGCGGGGCATCCACCACGGCCCACCAGAGATCCTTGGGCAGGCTCATGTGCAGGTTCACCCCGCTGCCGCTCTGCGTGATGCGGGCGGTCATGCGGATGACCTGGGCCATGTCCGAAGGAGTCCGGTTTTCCGGCATGTCCTTCGCCATGCGCATCGTCTCCTTCACGAAATCACAAGCCTGCCGAGCGGCGGCGAGAGCCTCGTCGACATGGCCGCCGACATCACCCTGAGCTGGCGTGATCATGGCCGCCTCGGAGAGGTTGGTCATCATGATGCCC
The DNA here is from genome assembly GCA_023429545.1 of Verrucomicrobiota bacterium. Lineage (GTDB taxonomy): Bacteria > Verrucomicrobiota > Verrucomicrobiia > Verrucomicrobiales > Verrucomicrobiaceae > Roseimicrobium. The sequence goes on along the minus strand of JAEYUU010000650.1, from coordinate 2,509 downwards.
AGCAGGTTATTCAGATCATGGAACACACCCACGGCCATGGTCGCGAGGTTGTCGTTCCGCAGACGACGGGAGTCATCCACCATGCCACCCTGCGCGCTGGGGAAGCCGTTCCGATCCGAAACGGCACCCGCGGGGGACTGCGTCACGGCCAGTGTGTAGTTGTATACCCGGCCGTGCGCATCCATCACGGCGCGGATGCGCCAAATGCAGCGCACCACCTTGCCGCCAAAGAGCGTCCTGAGTCCCCCCTCCCACTGGGCTGCACCACCTTGCTTCACGGTGCATCGCAGCACACGAAGAAGTTCTGCTGCCTCTGATTCACTCGCGGCGAGCTGGGTAATGAACCGATCGCAAAGCCCGGTGCGCGGCTCCGCTCCCACGAGCGCGGCCATCCGCGTATTGTGCAGCAGAATGCGCGGGCCGAGGTGGTGCTGGAGTCCGGGAGCCACAATCATGATGCCCTCACTCGCCTGGTCCAGTGCGGTACGCAGGAAGGAGTTTGCCATGTGGGCCGCCCTTACGGGATCGACCATGGGTTCCGCCGGGTTACCGGTGCGCGAGCGATGGTTCTCAACAGCAAGGGCAGACATGCGGTCTAAAAGGTTAACAATGACTAGCATTTAGCAGTTACGAATGTTTCAGGGAAGCGTTTTTTTCAGGATTTGTTAAATTCTCATTTCTGACATCTAACTGGGATGCCTTGTGGAGCAATCGACTCGCCAAACGGCAAGCCGCTGAAGAACGACTCAGACAACGTCCCCAACCGCCGGTCATTCTTGATTCCAAATGCACGGAGGCAACTCAGGCATGCGGAACGTGTTCGATCGCGGCCATTCCCGCCCGCGTCGGAAGCAGGGAGAATCGCGTTCTGGACGCAGCTACTGCGGTTTCGCGCCGTTGGCCGGGGGGATCGGCGGATCCTCGTTGGGGATGAGCAGTTTGGGGAGATCGCTGGAATTCTGCACTGGAGGCAGGAGCGGACTGGCGCGCATTTCCGGAGGCACGACCGATGGCGTGAGAGCTGGCAGGAGCGGGTTCGGGCCGTCCTTCCAGGCTCGCCGCCACGTTGGCTGCACGTCGAAGGTGGGCCGGATGACGCCGCCATGGGGGCTCTCGATGCCGCCCTCCTGCTTGGCCAGGCGATGTTTGCCGATGACCTGCAGACGTGTCCCCTTAATGTAGAACACCGTGGCGTCACTGAGCCCCTCCACCACGCTGCGCCCACGCTTGAGCAGCGGCCTGCCCCGCAGGATGACCTCTCCACCAGATTCAACATAGGCTTCCTGCGCGAGGCCCACCAGCTTGTCCCGGAAGTCGATCTGCACAAAGATCTTCCCCGTGGCGCGCACACGTTCCGGGCGTCCCTTGGCATCCGTCTTCAGGACGGTGATCTCATCTGCGGTCAGCTTGTAGAAGGGTGGCACATTCAGGCTCTTGGGGCTTACCTTCCTGGCCTCGTCATACGTCATTGAGAGGAGCTGGGCCACATCCACGCCTTCCTTCTTGTCCGCGATCTCTGCCTCAGTAAGAGGTTTTCCATTGGGAGCCGTGGCCACAGAGGCTTCGGAGGTGGATGCCGACTGGCACATGGACAGCATGACGCCGCACGCACATGCCGCACTCAGGCGTAGAAAAAGTGGAAGTATCTTCGGCATCGGGAACTCCATGGATTCAACATAAACAACAGGCAGCGCTCAAACCAAGACCAAAACGAGGAATCCTGCCGACCTCGTGCTTTTTTCTTGGAAGCAGCCCATTCATCCCCTTAGAATCCTGAGCATGAACGGCAATTCGTGGTATCTCCTCAAGGTCACGGACAATGAAGTTTTTGGTCCGGCCCCTCTGGACCAGCTTCGCATCTGGGCGGCAGGAGCGAAAATCTCGCCGCTGGATCGCGTGAGCAATGATGACCGGGTCACCTGGCGCCGCGCCCCCATGGTCACCGAACTGCAAATGGACTGGCTCATCGAGATGCCGGACAACTTTCTTTATGGACCCACTAGTGTGGGCACGCTCCAAGAATTCCTGGCGACCGGCGAAATCGACAACCACGTCACGGTGATCAACACGCTGGACGGCAGCCGCAGCCGCATCAGCGATTTGCCCTTCTTCCAAGCCAGCCCGCATCGTGTGCGCGGAACCCTGGAGTCTGGCGTGGGCTACGGTGAGGACAGCACCAGCGAGACCGGTGGAGCCACCCGGAGCCGCACCATGTGGCTGGAGCGTCAGAACATGGAACTCCAGCGCGACATCGTCCGCTGGCAGGAGCGCTACGAGAGCGTGTACCAGCAGTACGTGGAAGAGACCGGACGGGATCCCCGCTGAACCGACGACCCGACTGCGGGCCACCTTCAAAAGTGTTGTCGAAAGTGCGCAAACCGCTTGCACACGCGGCGAGTTTACGCATACTCACGGTCCCCTCCCGCTCGGGTGGCGGAATTGGTATACGCGCAAGACTAAGGATCTTGTGCCGAAAGGCTTAAGGGTTCGAGTCCCTTCCCGAGCACCA
>JAEYUU010000640.1 GCA_023429545.1 Verrucomicrobiota bacterium | reverse complement strand
GTCTGGAGGCGGATTACAGCGCGACGTCATTGACGGTAGGTCCGCATCCCATGGCGCTTGTGCGCGACAAGGTGCCGGAGTTGATGCTGGCGAAAAACCTGCCGCATGGAACGCACGGTCAGCGTGTCATCATCGGAGGCATGGTCATCTGCCGCCAGCGTCCGGGCACGGCGAAGGGACACGTATTCATCAGCCTTGAAGATGAGACAGGCATCGCCAATGCCTTCGTGCCTTCCACGCTGTTCGAGGCGCAACGTCTTGTCATCACGCAGGAAACGTATCTGCGCATCATCGGCCGGCTCCAGATTGTGGATAATGTCACCTCTGTGTATGCTCTGAAGGTGGAGGCGCTCTTGTTTCACACCACCTCGGGGCCGAAGTCGCATGACTTCCATTAAGGAGAGTCGTCCGCCGGAGTGCTTTTCTCAGCCGTGCGTTCGCGCACTTGCGCTATTCCACCTCGCGCGAGCCACACTCTCTGCACGAACCCGCGCAGCCGGCTCCATCGTTGTGCCAGTTCCAGGTACTGCTCAAACAACTCCGGATTTCCAATCAGGCTGGCAAAATCCAGACAGCTTTGATGACGGCGACCAGCCCGGATTTCCAGCCGCAGCCACGCAACGACCAGCCGAAGATCCGTGGCGGTGAAGGCAAAAGGCGACCTCCAGGAGATCCACTGCCACCAGGTGGTGCTTGCCTGATCGGTGAAGGGAATTTTCACACGGGCCCGCGCGCAATATTCAGCGTGCAGATACGCTTGGCCAACGCTTGAAGCGTTCATAGGTGGCCGGGGGTTTAGATGGCCACTAATAAATTCGTTTCTCCAACCGCAAACGGATGAAGGAAAAGGCAGCAAACTTCAGGCAGCATTCCATCCATGCTGCAAGGTCAGCAAAACAGGTGGCGGCATTTAAACCCCGCACAGGGTGAAATCTGAGCGGCGTGGGCGCGACAGGGGGTTGCGGCCATTGCGCCGGAGCTGAAAGCGGAGGTCCTGGCGCTGCTCCGCCGTCTCCCACGGCGCAAAGCGCGACATGCGCTCCAGGTGCCGGAGATAGTCTTCCATGAGGTTGAGCGCCTGCGGGGTATTTTCCCGGTAGTAGCGACCATTGATGCGGTAGGCATAGCCGGCATCCACCTGCCAGAAAAGGACGTCAAAGCGCTTTCCACTGGCATCTTCCACCACGCGGGTACGTCCCTGCTGGCTGACGACCCGCACTTCCTGCCGGTCGGTGAGCCCATCGGGGAGGGGATAGCCTGAACTGTCGGTCATCCAGGCCCTCATGCCTGGCCGTGGAGAGATGGTACGCCTTTCCAGTTGCATAGGATATGTTTGAACACTGTTCAAAAGAACGCAAGTGTGAACTGTCAAAAATTCGCAGGTCGCCCTTTTCTTTGGAATCGAATGGGAACCTCAGCAGGGATGGATACGAAGGCGCGTTCGACCCGGCCTTGACCGGATCTGTTTTCTCAGCCAATGCTCGCGCCAATGAGTTTCTATGATGTGATCATCATTGGTGGCGGCCCTGGTGGCAGCACCGCAGGCAGTGCCCTTGCCCAGCAGGGAAAGAAGGTGCTCATCCTGGAGCGCGAGAAATTTCCCCGGTTTCATGTGGGTGAGTCGCTCATTCCCTTCGGGAATGAGGAACTGCGGGCCATTGGCGTGTGGGCTCGCCTGACAAAGTCGAACTTCGTGCCGAAGCTCGGCGCCGAGTTCGTGCTGGGGAATTCCACCGCGGGAATCCAGATCGTTTTCGGCAAGCATCTGCCTCCGCACTACGCGCAGACCTTCCAGGTGGAGCGCTCCCGGTTCGATGAGGTGCTGCTCGACCACGCCTCCTCGAGTGGGTGCGAAGTGTGGCAGGAGACGCTGGTGCAGTCTTTTGAAGTCTCGGATGACGGCGCCAAGGTGGTCTGCAAGCGCGGGGATGAGATCATCGAGCTGCAGTCCCGGTGGCTCCTGGATGCCAGCGGCCGCGATGCCTTCATGGGCAAGCGCATGGACCTGCCGAAGGATGACCTGGGCATGCCGAAGAAGTTCGCCACCTTCGCCCATTTCAAGGGCGTGAAGCGCAATGACCCTCCGGCGGATGGCTACATCACCATCGTGCGCCTGGATTTCGGATGGTTCTGGATGATCCCGCTGGACGAAGAGAAGACCTCGATCGGCCTCGTGCAGACGCTGGAGCATTACAAGTCCACCGGGCTGAAACCGGACGAGTGCTTTGAAAAGGTCGTGGCCTCCTACCCGGAAATCCGGCGGCGCATGGAGAACGCGGAGCGGGTGGGGGACTACCACGTGGTCAGTGACTACACCTACCGCTACGAGGTGAACGCCGGCCCGCGCTGGCTGCTCATCGGGGATGCGGCGGGCTTCATCGATCCCATCTTCTCCTCGGGTGTGATGCTTTCCATCAAGTCCGGATATCTCGCGGCCACCAAGGTGCTCGCTGCAGACAAGGCCGGCGCCGCGCTCTCACCAGCCGAGCAGAAGCGCTACACGAAGAAGGTCGGGAAGATGAGCAAGGTCTTCCTGCGCATGATCAAGATGTTCTATGACCGGAACGGCTTCGAGGTCTTCATGACCCCGGCCCCGGATCCGCAGATGGAATGGGCGGTCTTCAACCTCGTGGCAGGCAACACCGACTTCAGTTGGTGGCTGCACTTCAAGGTGCAGATGTTCTACGCCATCTGCGCGATTCAGAAATACGTGTCCATCGTGCCTCGGCTCGACTATTCCGAACGGCACGTGGAGCGCGGAACGGCGGCGGCGGCAGGCTAGCGCGGGCCATGGTTTCATCCAGGCCCATCATCCTTCTGTTGACCGCGGGCATGCTGTGCCTGGGGTTCACCCAGTGTGCCAGCACACCGGAGGAGCAGGAGAAAGAATGGGCCGCGATCCTGGAGCACCGTCTGTCCCGCGAATGGGTCCAGCAGGCCAAGGTAATTACCATGGGAGAGCAGACCGTTTACTTCAGGGGAGAAGCGGTGGTGGGCACCGAGCTTCCCCTCATCGGCTGGGCTGGCGACATCACGGGTGAGGTGCTAATCGTCACCCCGAAGTCTGCGGTGGTCTGTACAAATCTGACCATCACCCCGGACGGTAAGGTTCACGTCCCGGCGAAATCTCACAAGGTGGAGAAGGAGCCCCCCAATGAATGGGAGTATCTCATCCCAAGATGAAGCTGCGCCCATTTGCCGCGGCTTCAGTTTTCTGCTGTCTGCTTCTCGTATGGTTTCTCAAGGCGCAGGGGTATGAGCCATACCGGCACCGGGGGATGAGGCACTGAGCGGTTAATCCACGCCAGCGGTGGTATTTGAGGGCTTAT